>DQED01000405.1 GCA_003525525.1 Desulfovibrio sp. | reverse complement strand
TCCCGCGACGTTGGAGCGTTCCGAGGGCGCGCACGCGGGTCTCGCCCGCAAGGGGCGCGACGGCGCGGCCTCCCTGGTGCGCGCGCGGCTCGACCTGCTGCCGCAACGCATCCGCGAAACCTACGGCGTGCCTCCGGCGCGGGTCATCCTCATGTTCGACGTGGGCGAGCTTTTCGCGCAGCCCACGCGTTCCCTGGAGCTGCTCGTGGCCTGCAAGCGGGTCGGGGCGCGCATCCTGCTCGACAATTTCGATCTGGATACGCCGCCGGCGCGGTTCATGGAATTGCTGCCGGCCGATATCCTGCGCGTTTCCCCCGGGCGCATGCCCTGGCACTGGGACATGGACAGGCGTCACCAGGCCCTGGAGGAGGTGCTGGCGTTCGCCGGCAACCTGCTCATGGACGTGGCCGTGGAGGACGCCGGCGCCGAAAGCAAGCGTCCGGCCTACAAGCGCCTGGGCGTGCGCTATGTCCAGGGCGCGTGGCGCAGGGAGGCCGCAAAGACGGCTTCCGCCGCCGTCCGCCGGCGGGCGGACGGTTAAGCACGGCCTGACGGCTCTCAAGCGGAAACGGCGCGGGAAGTGATTTCCCTTCCGTTGGCACGGAGGGGGTGCGGCGCGGGGATGGTCTGCCTGCCCTCGGACCTTCCCCGCCGCCGTTTTTCCCGGTCCCGGTCCGGGGAAGGCGGAGCGGGGCCGGTTGCGCTGGGGCGGTATGCAGACGGTCCGCCGGACGCCGCTACGGCCTGTCCGCGGCCGCTGCGGAGAAACCCTGCGCGGCGGTCGGTGATGCGTGCCCGTTCGATAAAGGAATACCGGTCTGCCGGAAACGGCAAGGCCCTTGTCGTATCGCATGCGCGATGAAGGAGTATCCATGGATGATTGTTTGAAGGAGGCCCTGGAGATCGTCAAAGCCCAGGCCAGTGTCCGGAACATGACCGAGGAAGAAATCAGTTCCATGGTGCGCCGCCTCTCGGAGAGCATCCGCAGCCTGCAAGGCGCGGGCGCGGTCGAGGACGCCGCCGAGCAGGATGTCCAGACGCCGGCCGTGGACCCGAAAAAGGCCGTGCGCGAACGCAGCATCATCTGCCTCGAGTCGGGCAAGTCCTTCAAGATCCTGACCAAGAAGCACTTGGGCAAGTTCGGCCTGACCCCGGACGCCTACCGGGAGAAGTGGGGATACCCCAAGGGTATGCCGCTCGTGTGCAAGGAATTGCAGCGGGAGCGTCGCAAGAAGATGAAGGAAATGAAGCTCTGGGAAAAACGCGTCAAGGCCGCCGTGGCGTAAGCCGCAGCGCCGGCGCAACAAAAAAAGCCCGGGGGCAACCTCGGGCTTTTTTTGTTGGCCGGTGAAAAGGCGGATTACGCTTTCTTGAGCTTGGCGGCGGCCGTTTCCACGTCCTTGATGAAGCCCTGGCGGGCGGCGGCGATGCGGCCGGTCAGATCCGGGTCTCCCAGCGCCAGGATGGACGCGGCGAGCCAGGCGGCGTTTTTCGCGCCGGCCCCGTCCAGGGCCACCGTGGCCACGGGGTAGCCGGGCGGCATCTGGACCGTGGACAGCATGGCGTCCATGCCGCCGAGCGCCGAGCCCGAGGACGACAGGGGCACGCCGATGACCGGCTTGACCGTCCGCGCGGCCACGGCCCCGGCCAGGTGCGCGGCGAGTCCCGCGGCGCAGATGAACACCTGGCAGCCGGCGGCCTCGCATTCGCGCAGCAGCCGTTCCGTGCGCTCCAGGGTGCGGTGGGCCGAGGTGACGGTGAACATGTGGTCGATGCCCAGCGAATCGAGCACCTTGGAACAGGGACGCATCTTTTCTTCGTCCGAGAGTGAACCGATGAAAATGGCAACACGCATCTATCTGCCCTCCCGCTTGAGTCCTTTGTCGCCGATGTCGCGACGGTAAAACGCGCCGTCGAAACGGATTTTCGCGCACGCCTCGTAGGCGGTCGCCTTGGCCGCGGCCAGGGTGTCGCAAAGGGCCGTGACGCCGAGCACACGGCCGCCCGAGGTGACGATGCGCTCCCCGTCGCGGCGCGTGCCGGCCTGGTAGACCGTCACCGCCGGGTCGGCCTCGGCCGCCGCGATGCCCGTGATCTCCATGCCCTTGGGGTAGCTGCCCGGATAGCCCGGCGCGGCCATGACCACGCACAGCGCGCTTTTCGCGGACCAGCGCACGAGCCCCGGGGTGAGCGTCCCGGCCCGGCAGGCGAAAAGGATGGCCGGCAGGTCGCTGGTCAGGCGCGCCAGCAGCGGCTGGCATTCCGGGTCGCCGAAGCGCACGTTGTATTCGAGAACCTTGGGGCCGGACGCCGTCATCATGAGCCCGGCGTAGAGGATGCCCGTGAACGGGTGGCCGCGCTTGGCCATTTCGCGCAGGATCGGGTCGATGACCAGGGCCTTGGTCTCCTCGTAGCGCGACGGGGGCAGCACCGGGGCCGGGCAGTACGCGCCCATGCCGCCGGTGTTGGGGCCGGTGTCGCCGTCGTAGACGGCCTTGTGGTCCTGGCAGGCGGTCATGGCCACGGACGTCGTGCCGTCGCAAAAGGCCAAAAACGAGGCCTCCTCGCCGACAAGCGCCTCTTCCACCACGACCTTGGCCCCGGCCTCGCCGAACGCGCCCGCGACCAGGGACTCGTCCACGGCGGCCAGTGCCTCTTCCCTGGTCGCGGCCACGGTCACGCCCTTGCCGGCGGCCAGGCCGTCGGCCTTGA
>DQED01000414.1 GCA_003525525.1 Desulfovibrio sp. | reverse complement strand
CGGAGGCATCTTCATCATGCGCATCTTCGTGCCTGCCATGGGGCGGGTGAATACGAGCAACCGGGACGGCAGCGAAGTCCGTTTCGCCGAGATTGCGAGGCGTTGGCTGGCGCAGGGCGTGGAATTGCTGCTGCTGTTGCCGAAAAGGGAAATCGGCGTCCTGGAGTCCCAGGGCGTGCGGGCCACGTGGCGCGTGCATTGGGAGCCGTTTGCCAACGAATCGGACAGGCTGTGGAACGTGCTGGCCATTTATTTGTGGCGCATCCTGACCTGCCCGTTCGCGCGCTATCCTTCTGGCGTGGACGCGGTGTATGCGCCGTCGGATTTCCTGTTCGATCTGCTGCCGGCGCTTTTTTGCCGCTGGAAAAACCCCAGGGCGCGCCTGGTGGTCTGTGTGTTTCTCATCGCGCCCAACCCTTTCAAGGGTTACGAGAAAGTGCTCGGCAAGGGCTTCAAGCTGCCGTCGATCCGGGGGCTTTTGTATTTCACTGCCCAATGGTTGTCCGTGGCGCTGGCACGAGCGGCCGGCGCGACCCTGCTCGTGCTCAACTCTCTGGACAAGGATTCGCTTGTCGCCATGGGCGCGCGGCCCGAGAAGGTCCATGTGGTAACCATGGGCGTGGACGGGGCCTTTTTCGACGCCGTGGAGGCGACTGAGGACACGCCGCGCTTCGACGGCCTCTTTCTCGGGCGGCTGCATCCGCAAAAGGGGCTGTTCGATCTCGTGCGCATCTGGCGGCTGGTGTGCGACGCGCGCCCGGGGAGCCGGCTTGGCGTCATCGGCGGCGGCAGCGACTGGTGGTTTTCCAAGCTCAAGCAGGAGATCGCGGCTGCGGGGCTGACCGGCAACGTCGAGCTGCTCGGGTTTCGCCAGGGCGAGGACAAGGTGCGCCTGCTCAAGGCCGCGGGCTGTTTTCTCATGCCGAGCCACTACGAGAGCTTCGGCCAGGTGGCCGTGGAGGCCATGGCGTCCGGGCTGCCGGTGGTGGCCTACGACCTGCCGATTTACCGGGAAATCTTTCCCACCGGCATGATCAAGACGCCGTTTGAGGATATGCGGGCCTTTGCCGGCGCCGTGCTGCGCGTGCTGGACGATCCCGAAGCCCGGCAACAAGCCGCGGCAGCGTCCAGACGGCGCGCGGCGGTCTTCGACTGGGCGGCCATCGCCGAACAGGAAATGGCGATCATCAACAATTCGTAGCGACCGCAACGAACCGCAACCCGGAGAACAGGGGCATGCTGGAATATCTCAAACTGTTCCTGTTGTTTTTCCGGGTGGGCGCAACCAATTTCGGCGGTCCGGCGATCATCCCGTTTTTGCGGACCGAGGTCATCAAGCGCGGGCATATCGACGCCCGGCGTTTCGGCCGGGGCGTGGCGCTGACCGAGATTTTGCCCGGCTCCACCATTCTCCAGCTTTCGGGCTACGTGGGCCTGGAATACAAGGGCGTCCCCGGCGCCATCGTCGCCTTCGCCGGCATGGCCATGCCGAGCTTCCTGCTCATGCTGGGCCTCACCTGGCTCTACGTGGCCTATCACAGCCTCGACATCGTGAGGGCGGTGCTGGCCTGCATGGACGCGGTCATCGTGGTGGTCATCCTGCAGGCGGCGCGCCTGTCCGGCCAGGTCACGTTCAAGACCTGGCGTGGGCCGGCCATCGCGGCGGTGAGCCTCGTGCTGTTCCTGTTCAAGATCCCCTCGCTCCCGGTCCTTGGCGGCTGCGCCGCCTTGGCCATGCTCGCGTTGCCCATGCCCGAGCCGGTGGACGCTTCTGGCGACGAGGAGCGCGTGCCGCCGCGCCTGTTGCGGCAGGTGCTGTGCCTCACCGCGACCATGGCGGCGCTGACCGTGGGCGCGTTTTTCTGGGAGCCGCGCATGGGGCAGCTCGCCGTGGACATGGTCAAGGCGTCGCTGCTCTCGTTCGGGGGCGGTTTCGCCACGATCCCGATCTTCCTCGAGGACGTGGTGCACGGCAGCCACTGGCTCACGGCGTCGCAGCTTTCGGCCGGCATCATGCTCGGTCAGGTCACGCCCGGGCCGGTGGTCATCACGGCCACCTTCATCGGCTACCTGATGCACGGCCTGGCCGGGGCGACGCTCGCCACGGTGTGCATCCTGGGGCCGTCGTTCATCTTGGTGGTGGCCATCGCGCCGGTCTTCGGCAAGGTGGGCAACAACCCCTGGGTGCGCAAGGCGGTCAGCGGCGTGCTGGCGGGGTTTATCGGCATGCTCGTGAGCGTGGCGGTGTTTCTGGCGCAGCAGGTGCGATGGAACTGGGCCACGGGCGCGACGCTCGTCCTTGCAGCCGGGCTCATGGCCTGGAAGAAGCTCTCGGTGATCTGGCTGATCCTGATCGGCATCGCCATCGCCGTGGGCAATTATTATTTCGGCCGCTATCTGCCGCCGCTCCCTTTCTAGGCCAGGGCTCACTCGTCGCGCAGCACGCTGAGGACCTCGACGTTGGCGGCGGCCCAGGCCGGGTAGGCCCCGGCGACGAGGCCCAGGGCGGCCGAGCCGCAAAGCGAGCCGCCGATGAGCCACGGGTTGAAGACGCCCGGGAAATCGCCCACGCGGTAGACAACAACCAACAACAACAATGCCGCGAAAGTCCCGGCCGCGCCGCCCACGGCGGACATGGCCCCGGATTCCAGCAGAAACTGCCGGATGATGTCCGAGCGCCTGGCCCCGACGGCCCGCCGGATGCCGATCTCCAGCCGCCTGGCCCGCACGAGCAGGATCATGATCGACAGGATGCCAAGCCCCCCGATGCCGAACGACAACGACGAACTGATGTAGCCGAGCGTGGCGACCAGATCGAGGGCCTGCTGCTTGAGGTCCATGGTGTCCTTGGCCGTGAGCACGCGGAAATCGTCGGGCTGGCCTTTGTCCACCTTGATGTCGTGGCGGCGGCGCAGGATGTGCTCGGCCGTGGCCTTGGCCGCCTCGAAATCCGTGCCGTCGGCCATCTGCATGTACACACCGTGGATGTAGTCCTTGTTGGAGAGCCGGCGCATGTAGGTGGCAAGGGGAACGAAAATCTGTTCGTCCTGGTTGGCCCCGGAAACGTCCGCGCCTTTTTCCTCCATGACGCCGAGCACCTTGAGCCGCGCGCGGAAGATGTGCACGGACTGGCCCACCGCCGCCTGGGGCGCGCCGAAAAGCCGCGTGGCGATGGCCGGGCCGAGCACGCAGACCAGCGCCCGGTCGTCCTCGTCGTCCTGGTCGAAAAAATGGCCGTATTGCGGCGCGCCGCCTCGGATCTTGGGATACGCCGGCCAGGTGGCGACCAGCTGGCACATGGTCTTTTTGTCCCCGGCCCGGATGGGCATGGGGAAGGCCAGGTAGGGTACGCCGTCCACGACCGAAGGCAGTCCGCGCAGAAGCGCCTGGGCGTCCGGCAGCCTGAAGCGCGTGTTGCCGGCGTCGGCGCGGGCGTCGCCGCGACGGAAACGGATGTTGCCGCTCATGGCCATGAGGAGATTGGGGCCGAGCTTTTCCGTCTCCAGAACGGCCTTGCGCTCCATGGCCAGGGAGATGTGCAGCACGCCCGTGAGCGCAAGCGCCCCGAGGAAGACCCCGAGCATGGCCAGGACCGTGCGCATCTTGTGCGTGGCCAGGGATTTGAGCGCGATGCGCAGGCTCAGGAACACGGCGGCGGATCAGCCGGTGGCGTCGGCTTTGGAGGGGTCTTCGCGAAAGGCTTCGGTCTTCCAGGGAAAGATGTCGCGCGCCCGGACCAGGGCGTAGTTTTCCACGTCCTGATGCCAGGCCCGGAACAGGCGCACGATCTCGTGGCCGAGCGGGGTCAGGCGGAAACCCTTCTTGGGCCCGGAACGCTCCACCAGCGGTTCGCCGATGACGGTTTCCGTCTGTTTCATGCGGCCCCAGGCCGCCCGGTAGGACATGCCCATGGCCGCCGCGGCCTTGTTGAGGGATCCCAGCTCCTCCACGAGCTCCAGCAGCTGGATGCGCCCCAGCCCGAGCAGCATGCCGTCGCCGGTCTCCAGCCACAGGTGCAGCCGCTGCACGGCCTCGATCTGACGCATCGCTCCTCCCTGACTTCCGGCGCGGACATCCGGTTTCCGGTTCCGGCTGTCTTATCCTCTGCCGGCCCGGACTGCAAAGGGGGGAGTTGACCGCGCCGGCCGCGTCCCGTATCGCCTGACCCCTGCCCGGGCGGGCCGGACGCCGCAGCGTTGCGGCGCGTGGAGGATCGATGGGAAAACGCCTGACGACAGGGCAAAACGCCACGGGATACGCCGCCATCTGGGCTCTGGCCTGGCCGCAGATTCTCATGATGCTGCTCAATTTCCTGATCGGCATCATCGACGTGTACGTCGGCGGGCGCATCGACCGGGAGACGCAGGCGGCCATCGGCGTGCTGACCCAGGCCATGTTTTTTTTCCAGGTCGTGGCCTCGGCCGTGGCCAACGGGGCCGTGGC
>DQED01000448.1 GCA_003525525.1 Desulfovibrio sp. | reverse complement strand
GGTGAGTTCCTTGACGCGTTCGGAGATGTAGAGGTCGAGCATCTTGAAGGTGACGCGGCCGGTGTGACGGTTGTCGGCCTTGCCTTTGACGCCTTCCACAAGGGCCTTGGTGAAGGCCCCGTTTTGCCATTCCGGCTTTTCCAGGGAGTATTGGCGGCCGGTGGAGGCGGCGAAGACCACTGCGCCGTTGCCGGCGCTGGCCAGTTCGTTGATGACGCCGTTCAAGTCGCTCATGCCGCGCCGGCCCGCGCCCATGATGGAGCCGCTGTGACAGGTGTCGACGAAGAAGAGCGTCTTGCCGGCGATGTTGCGGATGGTTTTCTGGATTTCCAGGAAGGGCAGGCCGGTGGCGCGCAGTTTTTCCAGGTCCGTGTTGGCGGGCAGGAAGTAGTAGTCGCCGTTTTTATCGTTCACGCCGTGGCCGGCGAGGAAGATCATGGCCACGTCGTGCTGGGTGGTCGCCCGCTCGATCCAGTCGAGGCCGTCGAGGATGGCGTCCTTGGTGGCCGCGCCGTCGGTGAGGGTGCGGATCTGGACGTTGCTGTAGAGGCGGCCTTTTTGCTGGGCCATGGCCTCGGCGAAGTCGTTGGCGTCCTTGCCCGGGAATTGCAGGGACAGGGACTTGTCGGCGTATTGGCCGACGCCTATGGCGAGCACGTAGAGCTTGGCCGCGGGCGCAGCGGCGGCGGCGGCCTTGCCGGCCCATTTGAGGCGCACGGTGGCCGGGGCCGAGGGGCCGTTTTTGTTGTCGGCGGCCACGGAGAGCACCACGTCGCGCTGGGGCAGGGTGACTTTCGATTGCAGCACGCTGGGCTCGAAGCCGCGTCCGGCGAGGTTCGGGTGGTCCTCGGCCGCGCGCGCGCCGTCCACGAGCAGGCGCACGGCGGTGATGTCCTCGCCGCCGGGGCTGCGTACGGCGAATTTGACGGTCATGTCCGGCGAGGTGAAGGCGTCTCCGGGAGCCGGCGAGAGGATTTCGACCACCGGTGGCCTGGCGGTCAGCACCGAGGGCGAGCGCACGTCGCCGCCCCGGGCGGCATTGGCCGCGGCCAGGGCCCGGTCCTCATCCAGGGTGCGCAGCGCCAGGTCCACGACGTCCGGGCGGTGGAAGGCGTCGCGGAAGCGCGAGGCCGGAAAGAAGTCGGCGGCATGGTCCGGGCCGTTGTTGACGTTCCAGCCGATCATGTCCTCGCCGCCGGGCGAGGCGTCGTAGTAGCCCGCCGGGGTCCAGAGCACCCAGCGCTTGCCGTCGGCGTTGGGGAAATAGGACAGGATCTCGCGGCCGTCCTCCATGCGGTACCAGCGGATGGAGCCGTCGCCCATGGCCGCGACGACGGTGCGGCCGTCGCCGCTGACGTTCACGGCCCAGACCGTGTCCGGGGCCGGGGTCTGCCACAGGGGGCGGCCGTCCGCGCCGTAGGCGCGCACGTTCCAGGAGGTGCCGAGCACGAGGCGGCGGTTGTCGGGCGCGATGGCCAGGGAGTAGGCGGTTTCGAATTCCTTGAGCTTGAGGGGCTGGCCGTTGAGCAGGGGCGTGCGACTGCCTTCGTAGCCCGTGACGGCGATGCCCGGGGCCTGGGTGCGCGGCGCGGCCAGATCGGGCGTGGGCGCGTCGATCAGGCGCAGGTCGCGGCCGGGCAGGGCGAAGCGGTAGTAGCCTTTCTTGGGCGTGGCCGCATAGGCGATGGTTTCGCCGGTGCGGTCGACGAGAAAGTTCTTCGCCGAGGTGCGGTAGTCGCGGATGGCCGGTGAGCGGGTCATGCCGAAGGAGCCGTCCGGGCGCAGCACGCCCCAGCGCGGCGCGACCGTGCCGTAGGCGAGCCCGCCGTCCGGCAACGGGCACAGCGTGACCACGGCGGATTTGCCCGTGTCGTAGTCCTTGTATTCCACGAAATCCGACGGCTTGAAGCGGCGCACCGGGCAGCCGCGGTCCGAGACCCAGCGACCGGCGGCAAGCAGCGAACCGTCGGCGGCGAAGGCGACCGAGGCAAGGTTGCCGTTGTCCACGCCCGTGAGGTTGGGCGCGCCGAGCAAACTCAGCGTTTCGCCGTCGAGCACGGTGACGGCGGGCGTGTCGGTGAAGCCCACGGCGAGCTGGGTGCCGTCCGGGGAAAAGGCCACGGAAAACGGGCGCGAACCGCCCGGGACCTTGGTCTTGGCCAAAAGCGAGATGCCGGTGTCGGTGACGCGGTACAGGCGCACCGCGCCGTCGTAGCAGGCGGTGGCGAGATGGCCCTTGCCGTCGAAGGCCGCGCCGTAGGATTCGCCGGCGTAGTCCTTGTCGCCGCCGACGAGCGACAGGTCGGACAGCCGCCACACGCGCACGCCCTCCTCGCCCATGGCCGCGGCCAGGTAGTCGCCGTCGTGGGACACGGCCAAGTGGTTGACCACGCTCGGCAGGCCGGTAAGGCGCCTCACCAGACGGCCCGACTCGCGCTCGAAAATGTAGACGCTGTGGGTCTTGTCCCAGCCGTAGCCGGTCCAGCCGGCGCAGAAGACGTAGCGGCCGTCGGGGCTCATGGCCACGCTGTAGAGCCGGCCCTCGTAGTCGTGGCCGATAGGCGGACGCAGCACGCGCAGCTGTTCGCCGGTGCGGATGTCCCAGACGCGGCAGGTCTTGTCGTCCGAGGCCGTGGCCAGGTAGCGGCCCAGGCCGTCCACGGCGATGCGTTTGATAAGCGCCGTGTGCATGCCGGTTTCGATGCGCAGGATCGGCTCGGCAGGCGGCGTTCCGGCGGCGGCATGGCAATGGGTGGAAAGGAGCAGGAGAACGGTCAGCAGGCAGACGCGAAAGCGCATGGGGATCACTCCTCGCCCTTCAGCGGGCGGGGCGCATTCTTCTCCCCCCCTGACGGCCCCGTCAAGTGCCCCTCGCAAAGTCCAAGCCCAAAAAGCCCGCCATTCGGACCTTCCCGCATTCCTAAACAATTGATGAATTCTGTCCCGGCCCCCTTTCGAGGAGGTCCAGGAGGGGATCATCCCCGCCTGGCCGCCGGAGGCTTCTTCCCCTCCTGCCTCCCTACGCCTTGCCGCAACTGGCGCGGTCCACCAGGTAGACGACGGACTGGTAGGGCACGCCGGCGTGGTAGGACAGGCCGATCTCGCAGGTGCGGCTGTTGCAGTAGCCGGAGGTGGTCGAGGCCGGGAGCTGCGGCCGCAGGTCGGCCAGGGCGGCGGCATTGAGCTCGGGGTAGAAAAAGCCCCGGTCGCCGGCGAAGCCGCAACAGTGGATGCCGCGCGGCACGACCACCTCGCGGGCGCAGGCGCGCGCCAGGGCCTCGAACTTGGCGGAAAGCCCCATCTTGACCGAGGTGCACGACACGTGCAGCGCCACCGTCTCGGCCAGGGGCGTCACATCCAGATGTTCCAGGCAATAGTCGTGGATGAATTCCACGGGCTCGTGGAGCCTAAGCCCCGGCTCCATCTTGCAGCGCATGGCGTAGAGGCAGGGACTGGCGTCGCAGAGGATGGGGATGGCCCCGTTGCCGCTGACCTTGCGCAGCGCCGCTTCGAGTTCGGCGGACTTGCGCGCGGCGTCGTCGTGCATGCCCTTGGATTCGAGCGTCAGGCCGCAGCACAGCTCCTTCATGCCTTCGGGGAAGACGACGTCGAAGCCGGCCTTGGCCAGAACGGACATGGTGGCCTCGAAAAGCCCGCGCTGGTCCGGGTCCAGGGCGGCGGGGCCCATGGAACGCGTGGTGCAGCTCGGAAAATAGACCACCTGCCGGCCCTTGCCCCGGACGGTGTCGCGCAGGCGGATGCCGGGCGCGGCCTTGGGAGCGTAGGGCGTCCAGAAGGGCACGAGTCCGCCCGAGAACCGGCGCAGCGTATGGGTCATGGCGGTCATGGCGCGCGTCCCGAGGAGATTGTGGACGGCATTTGAGAGCCAGAGCCCCTGCCGGGCGACGCTCGTGACCAGACCGTAGTGGTCCGCGACGAAGCGGCCGATCCTGCGGCCGCGCGCCGTGGATTCGCGGCGGCGGTAGTCCTTGGTGAAAACGCCGGTGTCCACGCCGACCGGGCAGACCGTGGCGCACAGGCCGTCGGCGGCGCAGGTCTGGTTGCCGAAGTACTCGTAGTCCTTGTGGAAGGCGTCGAATTCCGCCTTGCCGCCCTCGGCCGCGACCCGGGCCATGTGGCGCTGCAGGGTGATGCGTTGGCGCGGCGTGGTGGTGACGTTTCGCGAGGGGCACACGGACTCGCAGTAGCCGCATTCGATGCAGGGATCGATGAGCGGGTTCACCTGCGGCAGCGACTTCAAGTTTTTCATGTGCACCTGCGGATCGTCGGTGAGGATGACGCCGGGATTGAGCAGGTTGTCCGGGTCGAAGGCGGCCTTGAGGCGACGCATCAGGGCGTAGGCGGTCCTGCCCCACTCCATCTCCACGAAGGGGGCCATGTTGCGGCCCGTGCCGTGCTCGCCCTTGAGCGACCCGTCGTAGCGCCCGACGACCATCTGCGTCACCTCGTCGATGAGGTCGCGGTAGCGGGCCACGGACTCCGCATCGGCGAAGTCCGGGCAGAAGACGAAGTGGAGGTTGCCTTCCAGGGCGTGGCCGAAAATGATGCCCTCGGCGAAGCCGTGCCGGGCCATGAGGCGCTGGAGTTCCACCGTGCCCTCGGCCAGATGCTCGATGGGGAAGACCACGTCCTCGATGATGACCGCGCTGCCGGGCTTGCGCGCGCCGCCGACGGAGGTGAAAAGCCCGCGGCGGATGTTCCAGAGCTTTTCGTAGTCGTCCTTTTTGTCCATGAAAAGGAGCGGAAAGACCGGCTCGATGCCCGCGACGCGGGAAAGCGCCCCGTCGATGCGGGCCAGCAGCTCGGCCTTGTCCGCGCCGCGCACCTCGACCAGGATGGCGGCGGCGTCCTCGCCCAGCCCCTTGAGGTAGGCCGGCATGCCGGGCTTGTCCTCGACGCTGCGTAGCGACGCCCGGTCCATGAGTTCCACGGCGGACACGGCACCGCTTTTGAGCGCCATGGTCGCCCGGCAGGCGTCGGCGATGCCGGGGTAGATCATGAGCGAGGAAGCCTTGAAGGGATGCTCCACCACCGTGCGGTAGGTGACCTCGGCGATAAACGCCAGGGTGCCCTCGGAGCCGATGATGAGGTGGAGCAGGATGGCGAAGGGGTCCTCGAAATCCACGAAGGCGTTGATGCTGTAGCCGGTGGTGTTTTTGATCTTGAACTTGCGGCGGATGCGTTCGGCGAGCGCCGCGTCGGCCAGGATTTCCGCGCGGATGGCCGCCAGTTCCGCAAGGAGCGCGGCGTGGGTCACGGCGAAGCGCGCGCGGGAAACGGGGTCGGCCGTGTCCAGGCTGTCGCCGTCGATGAAGACGAGCTTTGCCGATTCCACGGTCTTGTAGCTGTTTTCCGCAGTGCCGCAGCACATGCCCGAGGAGTTGTTGGCGGCGATGCCGCCGATCATGCAGGCGCTGATGGAGGCCGGGTCCGGGCCGATCTTGCGGCCGTGCGGGGCCAGGGCGACATTGGCGTGCGCGCCGATGACGCCGGGCTCGATGCTGACGCTTCCCGCGCCGGGGTGGATGCGCAGGCCCCGGAAATGGCCGGCCAGGTAGACGAGCACGGAATCGGTGAGCGCCTGGCCCGAGAGGCTCGTGCCGGCGGTGCGGAAGGTCACGGCCACTTTCGCGTCCGAGGCCGCGCGCAAGAGCCAGGCCACCTCGCGGGCGTCCCGGACCTTGACCACGATTTTCGGGACGAGCCGGTAGAAACTGGCGTCGTCGCCCAGGGCCAGGGCGTGGAAGGGACCGAGGAACACGCGTTCCCGGGGGATGAAGCCGAGGATGCGGTCATGAAAGGCCTTGTGCGCGGGAGGAAGATTGTGCAGATGCATATCATCGGACATGGGATCGCTCCTTGGACGACGGGGGGGGCGCGAACGGGCTGGATCGGATATCATGCCATGTTTTCCGTGGCGCAAGCAACGCCTCGCGGCGAAATTTTGAAAAAGCACTATGAAATCGAAATAAAACAATCTGTTCCAGATAAATATTGTTTTAAGGCCGTGACAATTGGATATTATCTGTTTATTCTGCTACCTGGGGAAGCATATCCCACCTCAAAAAAAATTCCAGACGGAGTAGCTCCTTGTTGTTCAACATTTTCTCTTCCCGCGAGACACCTCCACCCCCGTCGTTTCGCATACCACAAACTACGGGAAACATAGTCATGTCCTTGCCGAATGCTTATTCTCTGAAGACATCAAGCATTCCCATTTATTTCGAAGAAATTTTACGTACAGAAATTCCGAATAAATTCGATGCTGGGTTTATGTCCAGCATCGGTTTTCGCTATGCCATCGACCGCTCCTTCATAGACATCCTAAAGGAACTGCATTTCCTGAGCGATTCCGGCATGCCGACAAAGCGGTATATGGATTTCCATAGCTTGGACGACGCTCGCGATGCCCTTCTGGACGGCATCCATGAAGCCTATTCCAAGCTTTATCGTCTGCATTCCGATGCGGCAGACTTGTCGGAACCGCAAGTGGTCGATG
This sequence comes from Desulfovibrio sp., assembly GCA_003525525.1. Classification (GTDB taxonomy): domain Bacteria; phylum Desulfobacterota; class Desulfovibrionia; order Desulfovibrionales; family Desulfovibrionaceae; genus Solidesulfovibrio. Next base: position 3,895 of record DQED01000448.1, on the reverse strand, counting down.
CACTCAAGCAGTTGTATGAGGGAAAAAAAACGGACATGATGATCAACGGCATCGCCAGCACGTTTCTTGCGCTGTGCCGCTTCGCCGACAACCTCGACGCAGTGACCGCGGCCGTGCAACAATCGCGCGACGCCGCAGAAAACGCATCGCAACAAAACGCATCCCCGCCTGCGCCGCCATCCCCTCATGCCGCTGCCGCGACAGCGCAAGAAGCGGCTGCGCCGCAGCAGCCGGAAGCCACAACGGCGAGCGAGACAGTGCCGCTCCACCTCGTCCTGGAATCGAAAAGGGACGACGCAGGGGCCGAAGGCGCTCCTGCGGCCGCTCCCGAGCCCATGCTGCCGGTCTTGGAGCTGGAAACGCCCCTGGCGACGGCGGCGCCCGAAGCGCCCGTCCCGGACGCGCCCGCTCCTGCGGACCTGCTTGCGGAACCAGCGGCGGCCGCAGAACCGGCAGCGCCGCAAACGCCGCCCCCCGCGCCTGTTCCCGGCCGCGAAACGCCCTTGATCGCACACGTCGTGCAATCCCCCCCGCCGCCTCCGGAGACGCCCGAACAGCTGGTCCTGGAGCTGGAATCCGAAGCAGGCGACGCCGCGCCAAGCCCCGCCGCCAGCGCCGCGAGCCACGATGGCGACGGCACGGCGCACGCCGCGCACGCTTCCTTCGATGCCGCCGTGCCGTTCCACCTCGTCCTGGAGTCGGAAATGGACGACGCAGGGGCCGAAGACACGCCTGCGGCCGCGCCCGAGTCCATGCCGCGGGTCCTGGAAGAGGAACCCGCGGCCGACACGGCCGATGCGGCTCCCGCCATGCCCGAATCCGTCACCGCCCAGGCCGCGCCCGAACCGGAGCTTCCGGTCCTGGAGCCGGAAACGCCCCTGGCGACGGCGGCGCCCGAAGCGCCCGTCCCGGACGCCGCCGTCGGCGAGCCCCTGCCTCCCGTTTTCGATGCCCCCGCCCCTGCGTCGCCGTTCCTCGAAGCTCCCTCGCCCTTGGGGAATGCGGGCGACACGTTCGCGATGGCGCAAGACAGCATGCAGGACGCCGCTCCGCCCAGCCCCCCTGACCCGCTGCAGGCGGCCGCGACGCCCCCGGACGCCTCTCCAGGCGTCGGGCCAGCCGCCGTCCGGGCCGCGCCGCTGGAAGACGCCGCAACGGCCGCGCCGCAACAGGAACGGACGGTCATTCCGGCCTCCCTCGTCTTCGATCTCGATGCGCCGCCCCTCAAGGAAACGCCCCCGGAAAACGCCGCCGCACCGTCCCCGGATGCCGCGTCGGCCGCCGCCCAGGCCACGGCCTGCGACACGAACAAAGGCGCGACCAAGACCATGCGCTACCCCATCCAGATCGTGCTGCCCGAAAGCACCGACGTGGCCGTCTACGACGCCATCTTCACCAGCCTCAAACGGCACCTGTTCACGCCGGGCGAATAGCCCGGACGCAAAAAAGGCGTCCCCCGGCCGGGGGACGCCTTTTTCGTCGGCAAGCGAGCGCAAAGCCCGCCCTACATCGTCTTGATGACCTCGATCAGCACGTTCGTCACCTTCTCGGCGTTTTCCTTGAAGATCGTGACGATCTCCTCCCAGTTCACCGGCGGCTCGTCCGTCTTCCAGCAGTCGTAATCCGTGCTCATGGCCACGGCCGCGTAGGGTACGCCGGCCTCCACGGCCAGGGCGCATTCCGTGGCCACGCTCATGTTGATGACGTCCGCGCCCCAGGCGCGGAACATGTTGGATTCGGCCCGGGTGGAAAAGCGCGGGCCTTCGATGGTCACCACCGTGCCCCTGTCGTGGTGCCGGTAGCCGTGCTTGCGGCAGGCGTCGATGAGCAGCTGGCGCAGCGGCTCGGAGAACGGGTCGGCCATGGGCGTATGCGCCGGATTGTGCGGCTCGAAGCGCTCGTGGAAGGTCAGGTGCCGCCTCTTGGTGAAATCGATGAACTGGTCGAGGATGACGAGGTCGCCCCGGCCGATCTCCTGGCGCAGCGACCCCACGGCCGTGGTCGAGAGGATGGCCGCGCAGCCGACCTTGCGCAGGGCGTGGATGTTGGCCCGGTAGTTGACGTGGGTGGGCGTGGCCGTGTGGGACCGGCCGTGGCGGGCGAGCAGGACCACGTCCTTGCCGCCGATCCTGCCCTGCCGCAACGTCGAATTGGGCGGCCCGTAGGGCGTGTCGATCTCGACGTCGGAGGGCGCGTCGAGAATGTTGGGGTCGTCGAGGCCGCTGCCGCCAATGATGCCGATTTTCATAGCGCTCCCGTTATCCCGGCCGTTTTCGCCGGGAACATGCGGTCAAAAAACACCGAAGCCGCGTCAGGCGATCTGCAGGATGCTCTCGCAGCCGTAGGTCTTGAACTGCTCCCTGCCATTTAAAAAGGACAGTTCGATGACCACGCCGATGCCGGCGATCTTCGCGCCGAAGTCCTCGATCAGCTTGACCACGCCGGACAGCGTGCCGCCCGTGGCGAGCAGGTCGTCGATGACCAGCACCTTCTCTCCCTTGAGCAGCGCATCCTCGTGCATGCACAGCGTATCCGAACCGTATTCCAGGTCGTACGAGACGCTGCGGGTCTTGTAGGGCAGCTTGCCGGGCTTGCGCACGGGCACGAAGCCGATGCCCATCTTGTAGGCCAGCGCCGCGCCGAAGATGAAGCCGCGCGCCTCTGCGGCCACTATCTTGGTCGCTTCCGCGTCGGCAAAGCGCTCGGCCAGCAGGTCCACGGCCTTGCGGAACCCGTCCGGGTCGCCGAGAAGAGGCGTGATGTCGAAAAAGAGAATGCCCTGTTTGGGATAATCCGGAATGTCGCGAATGAGTTTGCGCAAATCCATGGCCGTCTCCTTGCAAAGTGCGGACTGGTAACGCCTTCGGATAGGGATTTTGCCCACTTGGGTCAAGCCGGGCCGCCGGAATGCGCAGGGCTTGGCCGCAGCGCCATGGTGCGTTAGGTAACGGCCCATGCAAAAGCCATCCCTTCCCTGCGACACGCTGGTTGCGGCCGGCGTTCTCGTCACCCAGGACGACGACCGGCGCATCCTTCGCGATGCCGCCATCGCCGTGACAGACGGCCGCATCGCCGCCCTGGGTCCGGCCAAGGAACTCCGGGAGCGCTTCGTCCCGGCCGAAACCCTGGACCTTTCCGGTTGCCTCGTGCTGCCGGGCCTCGTCAACACCCACACCCACGCGGCCATGACCCTGTTTCGCGGCCTTTGCGACGACGCGCCCCTTTCGGTCTGGCTGTCCGAGCATATCTGGCCGGCGGAAGCGAAGCTCTCGGCCGAAGCCGTGCGCCTGGGCACGCGGCTCGCCTGCGCCGAAATGCTCGCCTCGGGCACGACCTGTTTCCTGGACGCCTACCTGTTCGTGGACGCCGTGGCCGACGCCGCCGAGGCTTCGGGCATGCGCGCGGTGTTGTGCCAGGGGGTGTTCGAGATCGCAAACGCCGGTTTCAAGACCGTGGACGCGGCGTTCGCCTCTTCCGAGGCCCTGGTCGCACGGCTGGCCGGCAACGACCGGCTGCGCCCGGCCATGTTCCCCCACGCCGTCTACACCTGCTCGGCCAAAACGCTTTCGCGTTGCGCGGCCTTCGCCAGGGACAAGGGCGTGCTCCTTTCCACCCACGCCTGCGAGACGGCCAAGGAAAACGACGACTGCGTCAAGGCCAACGGCGCGCGCGTCGTTCCCTACCTTCACGACCTGGGCCTGCTCGGGCCGAAAACCCTGCTCGCCCACGGCGTGGCCCTGGACGCGGCGGACATCACGCTCCTGGCGCGAACCGGGACCGCCGTCTCCCACTGCCCGAGGAGCAACATGAAGCTCGGCAGCGGCATCGCGCCCGTGGCCGCGCTTTCCCGCGCCGGCGTCGCCGTGGCGCTCGGCACGGACGGCGCGGCCAGCAA
>DQED01000268.1 GCA_003525525.1 Desulfovibrio sp. | reverse complement strand
CCGCCCCGGCGTCCCGGGGCCAGGGCACGGCGCTGATGGCGGCCACGGCGTCCATGGCCTCCTTGGCGAGCAGCTCCATGGCCACGGGCAAAAGCCCCGCCTTGAACACGTCCCCGGCGGCGGCCAGGGCCGCGTCCACGCTGGGGTAGGCCAGGGCCAGGGTGGCGGTGGCGGCGGGCTTGGGCAGGAGCTTGAGGATCAACTGCGTGAAAAGGGCGAGCGTCCCTTCGGAGCCGACGAGAAGGCGCGTGAGGTCGAGCCCGACCACGTTTTTGTGGGTGCGCCCGCCGGCGTGGATGACCGTGCCGCCGGGCAGCACGGCCTCGATGCCGAGGATGTGGTCGCGGGTGACGCCGTATTTGACGGCGCGCATGCCGCCGGCGCAGGTGGAAGCGTTGCCGCCCACGGTCGAGAATTTCACGCTGGCCGGGTCCGGGGCGAAAAAGAGGCCCTTTGGGGCGAGCGCGGCCTGAAGTTCGCCGGTGACCACCCCGGGTTCGACCACGGCCACGAAGTCGTCGCCGTCGATTTCGAGGATGCGCGCCATGCGCGCCGTGGAAACGACGATGCCGCCGGCCACGGGCACGCAGTCGCCCACGGTGTTGGTGGCGCGCCCGCGCGGCTGGATCGGGATGGCGTGCGCCTGGGCGAAGGCGAGCAGCTCGCGCACCTGCTGCGTGTTCTCGGGTCGCACCACGGCCCAGGGCGCGGCGAAGCGGCGCGAGGCGTCCGTGCCGAAGACGAAGGCTTCCTCGGGGGAAAACACGGCGGCGTCGCCCGGGAAAAGCTCCTCCAGGAAACGGCGCGCGGACGGGGTCAACGGGTTTTTCGCGTGCATGGAGGATCAGTCCGCTTCGGCGGTCCAGGCCATGGAATCGACCTGTCCCCTGGCATCGAAGGTGAAGGCGAGCTCGTTGTAGCCGCTCATGTCGGAATAGCGCCAGATTTCGTCCTCGACCTCCTCGGGCTGGCCGAGGACGGCGGCCAGGCGCTCACGCGCAAGACCGAGGCAGACCTTGCGGGCGAAGCAGACGGGGCCGGAGGTGACGCGGATCTGGTGGAAAAACTGCCGCGCGCCGCCGTCCATGCTGTACAGCGACACCGTGACGCCATCGTAAAGGAGGGTGACAATTTCGTAAGGCGCGTCGTCGTGGGGGCTGGAGAAGGGCACGGCCTGGCGTTCGCGGGGCTCGCCGAGGATTTTCACCACGTCGGCTTCGCTGGCGCCGAACAGCCGCGCCGTCTCGTCGAGAAAGGCGTCCACGCGCTCGTCGGCCTCGCTGGGGCCGGCCAGGGCCGCCCCGGCGAGCGCCAGGACCGCGACCAGGACCAGCAGCGCCGAAACCACTCGCTTTGCTGCCATCAAACGACTCCTCGCCGGGCGTCCGTCATTGGCCGGCCAGTTCCCGGGCCGCGTCACGGGCGAGGTCCCGGTTTTTCAGGTCGTCGCGCCGGTCGAAGACCTTCTTGCCCCGCGCCAGGGCGATCTCCACCTTGGCCCGGCCGTTCTTGAAATACACCCGCACGGGCACGACCGTGAGGCCTTTTTGCTCCACCTTGGCCCGAAGCGCCCGGATCTCGGCGGCGTGGAGCAGGAGCTTGCGCGGCCGTTCGGGCTCGTGCCCGGCGTAGCCCGCGTTTTCATACGGCGCGATGTGCACGCCCGTCAAAAAGGCCTCGTCGCCCGTGATCCTGACGTAGCCGTCCTTGAAACTGATGCGCCCGGCCCGAAGCGACTTGACCTCGGACCCGACGAGCACCATGCCGGCTTCGTATTTCTCGAGAAATTCGTAAAGGTGCCGGGCTTTCTTGTTCTGGGCGACGAGCTTCTCGCCCGCTTCCTTGGCTGTCATGGTTTCCTTTGGCCGCCCTTGCGGCGATGCGCCGGGCGTTTCGCGTCGGCCCTTTCGTAAGGGCCGCGCCCCGGCCGGTCAATGGGCCGGCGTCTCCTCGCGGTCGAGCAGGGAGGAGTAAAACATCAGTTCGTCGGGGAACTGCCGGAAAATGGTCTCCTGGACCAGGGCGTTGGTGCGGCTGACCGACGGGCTTTCGAGGACCAATTTAAGCAGTTTTTTGCAATCGTCCATGGTCGCCTGGCGAATGATGCGCTTGATTCCCGGGATGGCCTGGGGCGTGAGACTGATGCAGTCGATCTGCATGCCCATGAGGATGGGCACGCAGAAGGGATCGGAGGCCATCTCGCCGCACAGGCTCACCTCGATGCCGGCCTGGTGGGCGGCGTCGACCACGTGCTTGATGCTGCGGACCACGGCCGGGTGCAGGGGCTGGTACATGTGGGAGACGAAGCGGTTGGTGCGGTCGATGCCGAGCGAATACTGGATGAGGTCGTTGGTGCCGATGCTGAAGAAATCCACTTCCCGCGCCAGCACCTCGGCGATCATCACGGCCGAGGGCAGCTCCATCATGATGCCCACGGGCATGTCCGCCTCGAAGCGCGCCCCTTCCTGGCGCAGCTCGGCCCGGGCCTCGGCGAGCAGCGCCTTGGCCTGGCGGATCTCGCGCAGTCCCGAGATCATGGGGAACATCACCGCGATGTTGCCGGCCACGGACGCCCGCAGCATGGCGCGCAGCTGGGTTTTGAAGATGTCGCGGTGGCGCATGCACAGGCGGATGGCGCGAAGCCCGAGCGCCGGGTTGCGCTCGTCGAAGGCGCCGAGGGTGGAGACGAACTTGTCCGCGCCGGCGTCCAGGGTGCGCAGGGTCACGCGCCGCGGCGACATGATGGAGGCCAGGTCGAGGTACTCCTCGTAGAGCTCGTCCTCGGTGGGGAGCTTGGCCCGGTTCATGTAGGAATACTCGGTGCGGTAGAGGCCGATGCCCTCGCCGCCGTTGTTGACCACGGTGGGCACTTCTTCGAGCATCTCGATGTTGGCTTTGACCTTGACCCGGTAGCCGTCGATGGTCTCGCCGGGCAGGTGGCAGCCGCGCATGATGCCGGCCTGGTAGGCCTCGAACTGGTACTTGAGGTCCGAGAGGCGCTCGAGCTCCTCGTCCTTGGGAGACAGCACCACCACGCCGCGCAGCCCGTCCACGACCACGAGGTCGCCGTCGCGCACGCGGGACTCGAGGTCGGTGACGCCGATGACGGCCGGAATGCCCAGCGTACGCGCCAGGATGCCGGTGTGCGAGGTCTTGCCGCCCTGGACCGTGACCAGGGCCATGATCTTGTCGGTTTGCAGCGTTGCGGTGTCGGCCGGGGAGATGTCGTGGGCCATGAGCACCACGCGGTTCTCGATGGCGCGTATCTCGCCGGACTGGCCGGCGAGGCGGGCCTGGACGCGTCCGGCCACGGTGCGCACGTCCTGGATGCGGTCGCGGAAATAGGGGTCGTCCAGGGCGGCGAAGGCCTTTTCCAGGTCGCCCACGGCCTTGTCCAGGGCCCATTCGGCGTTGATGCGCAGGGATTCGATGTATTTCTTCGCCGCGCCGGCGAGCTTGGGATCCTTGAGGATCATCAGATGGGAATCGAGGATCAGGGCGTGTTCCTTGAGTTCCGCCGGGATGCGGTCCCTGGCCTGCTCGATTTCCCGCCGGAACTGCTCGAAGGCGCTGTCCAGGCGCGCGACTTCCGCACCGGTCAGGGACTCGGCCAGCGTCTGGCGCGGCAGGGGGCCGGCCCCGGAACGGTTGAGGAAAAACGCCCGTCCGATGGAGATGCCGGACGAGACGGGGATGCCTTTCAGGGTGTCCATATCGGGATCGATCCTCGCGGCCCGCCGGCCTTGCGGCGAAGCACGGCCGCAACGCCGGTCGC
>DQED01000184.1 GCA_003525525.1 Desulfovibrio sp. | reverse complement strand
GGACATCCACTTCGAGGACGAGCCCGCGATCGCCGGCCCGGCGGGCGAAACGCCCCGCCCCGAGGCCGCGGCGGAACCGCCGTCCCTGGATGCGCCGCTCACCGGCCGCCAGCGCAAGGCCCTGCGCGCCCTGCTCGAGCATGGTCCCTTCACCCGCCAGGACTACCAGATCGCCGGCGGAGACGTGCCCCAACGCACGGCCCAGCACGATCTGCAGGATCTCGTGCGGCGCGGGATCCTGGAAAAGGACGGACGCGGCCCGTCCACCCGCTACCAGATCCGGCACCGCAGCGAGGCGTAAGCGGCGTTCCATGAATTGTTGCGGAACGCGGGGGAATGCGGCGCATCCAGCCGATTGTCGCGCGTAACGGCCGCGCCTCTTTCAAGGACGCAATCCGGACAAGGCTTGTTCCCCGGGGGCAAACGCTGCTAGAGAGCGCGTAAACCTCTGGAGGTGTCCCATGGCTGCGGCACTGATCGCACTGTCCTGCCTGCTGGCGCTGGGGCTGGCCGCGCCGGCCAAGGCGTCCGCGGCGTCCCCTGCGTCGAGCGACGTCATCGAGACGTCCGGCGGGCCGCTTCGCATCCATTGCATCGGTCACGCCTCGTTGCGCTTCGAGTACGACGGCAAGAACATCTACGTCGATCCCTACGGCAAGATGGGGGATTACGCCTCCATGCCGCCGGCGGACCTCGTGCTTCTCACCCACGAGCATTCCGACCACCTCGACGCCGAGGCCCTGGCCAGGATCACGGGACCGGACACGCCGCTCGTGCTGTCCGGGGCCTGCCTGCAGGCGCTGGGGCGGGGCATGGTGCTCGAAAACGGCCAGACCGCGACCGTTGCCGGGGTGCCCGTCGAGGCCGTGCCCGCCTACAACATCGCGCACATGCGCACGCCGGGCGTCCCCTACCATCCCAAGGGCCGGGGCAACGGCTACGTGCTCACCTTCGGCGACGTGCGCGTCTACGTGGCCGGCGACACGGAAAACATTCCGGAGATGGCGAACCTCAAGCACATCGACGTCGCCTTCCTGCCCATGAACCTGCCCTATACGATGACGCCGGAAATGGTCGCGGACGCGGCGCGGATGTTCGGGCCGAAAATCCTCTATCCCTACCACTACGGCGAGACCGATCCGCAACAGCTCGTCGCGCTGCTCAAGGATTCCGGCATCGAGGTGCGGGTGCGGGAGTTGCGTTAGTCGTCGGGGTTTATCTTTGGGGGGGCAAATGCTACCTCACGAAACGGCTTTTGGCCGCCAAAGGAGAGCAGAGCCCCCATGAACGTCCTTTTCGCCAACCTGGCCGGGGTCAAGGTCGATCCCGACGGCAAGGTGCGCCATTTCATCAAGGCCGGTTCCCGCTGGCCCATGACCATCGGCTACGCCAAATCCGTCGACTACTATCCTTTTCCGTTCTGGCTGGCCTACGCCCTGGCCCTTTGCAAACGCGACACCGCCGCTTCCTGCTCGGGCCTCGACGGCGTGGTCATGGATCTCACCGACGTCGAGATGCTCGCGGCCGTGACGGACCGCAAGCCCGACCTGCTCGTCACCGAACTGGCCGCCCTGACCCTGACCGACGACCTCAGGTTCCTGGCCGCCGTCAAGGAAGCCACGGGCTGCAGGATCCTCGTCGCCGGCAACCACGCCACCGTGGCCGCCGCCGCGCTGCTCGAGGAAAACGACTGCCTCGATTTCGCGGCCATCGGCGAATACGAATTCACGGTCAAGGAAGTGGTCGCGGCGCTGCTCGCCGGCAAGGACGATTTCACGGACATCGCCGGCCTCGTCTCCCGCAGGGACGGGGACGTGCTGGTCGCGCCCCGGCGCGAACTGCTGGCCGACCTCGACAGTCTGCCCTTCCCGGACCGCGAAGATTTCCCGGCCACCATCTACCCCGATTTCACGCTCTATTCGCCCTGCATCAACATCGTCTCCTCGCGCGGCTGCCCCTGCGGCTGCGTCTACTGCCAGGAGCGCCACATCATGTACGCCTCGCCGCGCTACCGCGCGCGCGATCCGGAAAAGGTGGCCGAGGAGATGGAATACTGCGTGAAACGCTTCGGCGCGCGCCAGTTCTATTTCGACGACCAGAGCTTCGTGGTGAAAAAGTCCCACGTGCTCGGCGTGTGCGCCGCCATCAAGAAGCGCGGGCTCAAGGTGCCCTGGACGGTCATGGGCGACGCCATGTTCGTGGACCGCGAGACGCTGGCCGCCATGGCCGACGCCGGCTGCATCGGCATGAAGTTCGGCGTGGAATCCGCCGATCCTGCCATCCTGAAGGCCATCGGCAAGCCGCTGGACCTCGACAAATGCCGCCAGGTGGTCAAATGGTGCCGCGAGTGCGGCATCCGCACCCATGCCACCTTCTGCCTGGGCCTGCCCGGCGAGACCGAGGCGACCATCAAAAAGTCCCTGGCCTTCATGGAGGAGCTCGACGCGGACACGGCGCAGGTGTCCAAGGCCGTGCCCTATCCCGGCACGCCCATGTACGCCTGGGCCAGCGAGCACGGCTACCTCGTGGCCAAGGATCTGACGAGCTTCGACGGCATGGGCTCCTGCGTGGTCGGCTATCCCGATTTGCCCGCTGCGGAGATCGACCGCTGGTACGGCATCTTCTCCAAGCGCGTGGCCCGCAAGAAACTCTTCAAATACATGAGCGAGCCCGGCCAGAGCCTGTCCATCCTGCTGGAAATGGGCCGTCGCAAGGGCGTTATGAGCGTGCTCAAGTCCGCCTGGACGTTCGTGATGCGGGCGTTTCGGTAAAGGGGCGTCACGACCGCAAGGTCGCAGCCTGTTGAAGGAATGATCCATATAGAGTGTGCGGGTCGTTGACAGAATGTGCGATAGCACGTATCGAATTCTTCAACCATGGCGATTGATGGTATTGTCCCCTTCTTGACCGATCTGACATCGTCGGATCGGTCGGCGTTCATCACGGGCCTGAGCACCGGACTTGTTCAGGTACTGCTGGTTTTTATTGTATCGTTTTTTTTCCCCTTTACTCAGAACCACTACAAGACCAAGGCGCAGCGCAAAAGGGATTCTCTCGAAAGGAAAGAGAAGATACTGGATGAGTTTGTTGCGAGCTTTCCCCGCTATATTGCAAACTACATGATGTATGCCAAATTCTCCTCGTTTCTCGTGAAGAAAGATAGGGAGACATATCTCGGCCTGGACAGGGAGAAGGTCGGGGAACTGTTTTTCAAGTCGTTTTCCGCCATCGTCGAGGAACGGCAGCCTGAATCCATGCTCGCCTACATCAGGGCGTATTACGACAATCCGCAAGTCGCCACGAAGACAAAAGAATTGAATGATATCCTGGCCAAGCTCTGGGAAGTCCCTTTCGTCTCGCAAAAACTCGAGAGCGAGTGCGACGGACATAACTGCATAATAAAAAATATTTACGAAGATCTTGTGATGTGCATGACGCAGGAAATACAGAAAGATATAGAAGCGTAGGTTGGCCATGCAGCAATTCGCAGGCAGAAAGTTCGCTTTGTTTGTGGCAGTTGGTTTGTGTCTCGCCACCCTTTGTCTTACCGGTTGTCGAAAATACGGCGGTGTCATTCATACGCCAAGCGAGATGAAAGCGCCGAATGGCACGATCGTTCAAACCCCTAGCGAAATGCGAACGCATGCTCCCGCAGAGTCTCCCGGCCAATAGGGTCGGTTTTCAAAATATTTTGGAAGATTGTTTTTCATTTAATGTAAGTCGCGCGAGATGAAAAAATGAGATTCATACTTTTACTCTTGATTTCTGCTTTCTGTCTTTCTTCGTGCGTTACTTCGGGCGTCCACGTTATGGGTGGATTGCTGCCGATGCCAAAGCCTCAATTGGATGATCCGTTCCATTCAACGACTTATTATAATAATAAATATAACGTCAACATTCAGTCCGCCAAGCATTCCATGCAAAAGGAGCGGGAGCAGGCTGTTGATGTTGCCAACGCGTGCACAAAGATGGCGTCCATGATCAAAATCAATGGATCGTCAGGAACGTGTAAGCCACATACCAAGATACTCGATCGCGCGAAGAAGATCGGCGATAATGATTACGTCATTGCTTGCTCCAAGGTTCCCGTCGGCGAAAAGCAAAAAGATGAAGGGTATTGTTGGGCCGCCTGTTCGCAATTCTTGATAGCGGCGAACTTTCATGTGCGCGTCGAGCAGGAAGCGATTGTCACGAAAATCAAGAAAGGCTCGCCCAAGGGAGTGAATGAACAAGCCGGTTCGGTCATGGACGCCATGACCGCGTTGGGCTTCGGGGGGGTCACCTATATGCCCAACGGTTCGGAAATTATTCTCGTCACACTGGCCGATGGGCAACCGGTCATGATCGGACTTGCCGGCACGGGCGACGAACCCGGGCATGCGGTCGTCATCGTCGGCGCACGCTTCTCCTTCCCCAAGGCTGCTATTCCTCATTGCGGGACCTGTTCACAGTTTTCCTTCACGGAGTTGGAGATCTACGACCCCTGGACCGGGATAACGACCATACGGCCTGCCGAGGAGATCGAGAACAAACTCGATTTTATTCTGACATATGACACGATCGAGGTCTGAAGCCGACGATCGACTGCGTCATGAAAAACGGCCAGGGCATGTCGCTCTGGCCGTTTTTTCATCCGAAATCGGTTCGACTGCCGCAACGGCTCTCGAAATGGATCAATACTCCCCCAGCACGTCGGCCAGGGCGGAAGCGAAGCGTTTCAGGTCTTCCTGCTCGATGACGAGCGGCGGCAGAAGCCGCAGCACCTTGTCCTGGGTCAGGTTCAGGATGAAGCCGCGCCCAAGCAGCTTCTTCCAGACCTCGCCGCCGGGAAAGGTCAGCTCGATGCCGAGCATGAGCCCCATGCCGCGGATCACGGCGATCTTGTCCGGATACTGCGCGCGCACGTCCTCGAACAGCGCCTTGGCGAAATCGCCCATGCGCGCCGCCCGCTCGGCCAGCCGATCGTCCCGCATGATGGCGAGGGTCTTGGTCGCCGCCGCGGAAACCAGCGCCCCGCCGCCGAACGTCGTCGCATGGGAGCCCGGCACGAAGCCCGCCGCCGCCGCGTCCGTCGCCAGCACAGCGCCCATGGGCAGCCCGTTGGCCAGGGCCTTGGAGCAGGTGAAGACGTCCGGCTCCACGCCGTAATTCTGGAACGCCCAGAACCTGCCCGAGCGGCACATGCCGCACTGCACCTCGTCGCACATGAAAAGGATGTCCTTTTCCTTGCACAGGGCGGCCACGGCCGTGATGTATTCCTGCGGCAGCGGCAACACGCCGCCTTCGCCCTGGATGCACTCGAGCAGCACCGCCGCCGTCTTTTGCGACACGGCCGCGCGCAGGGCCTCGATGTCGGCGGCGGGCACGGTGGTGAAGCCCTCCGGCAGCGGATCGAAGCCGAACTTGATCTTGTCCTGCCCCGTGGCCGTGAGCGTCGCCAGGGTGCGGCCGTGGAAGGAATGCGTCAGGGTGATGATCTCGTAGGCGTCGCGGTTTTTCACCGTGCGCATGTAGCGCCGCGCGAGCTTTATCGCCCCTTCGTTGGCCTCGGCCCCGGAGTTGCAAAAAAAGACCTTGCCGGCGTGGCAGGTGGTCTTGAGCGCCTCGGCCAGCTCGATCTGCTCGCGCTGGGTGAAGAGGTTGCTCACGTGCACCAGCTCGCGCGCCTTGGCGGCGACGACCTCGGCGATTTCCTCGCGGCAATGCCCGAGGTTGCACACGGCGATGCCGCCGAGAAGATCGATGTATTCGCGACCGTCGCAGTCGTAGAGGCGGCAGCCCTTGCCCGAGGCAATGGCCAAGGGGTACCGGCCGTACGTGTTCATGATCGCTGCCTGCTCCCGCGCCTTGAGCGCGTCGTACGCTTCGCTCATCACGACCTCCTTCGGTGTGGAATTCCGGGGGAGGGAACCTTTTATTGCAAAAAAAGGTTCCCTCCCCCGGACCCCCACCTTCCAAAAAAACTCTTCAAGGGGTGCTAAAGGGTATTCCTGAACATCCGCAAGCCTCGCGAAGCCCATTTCCCGTCGAGGGGGTCCGGGGGGCATCCTGCCCTCCGGCCGCCGGAGGCATCTTCCTCCTCCCGCTTCTACACTTTCCCGCTATGCCCGAAGCCGCCGCTGCCGCGGCGGGTGTCGCCGAGTTCCTCCACGGGGATGACGACGGGTCGGACGACCGGCGCGAGGATGAGCTGGGCGATGCGCTCGTGGCGCGAGATGGTGCGGGGTTCGTCGGCGGTATTGAGCAGCCAGACGATGATTTCGCCCCGGTAGTCCGGATCGATGACGCCGACGCCCTGGGCCACGGTCAGGCCGTGCTTGGCCCCGAGCCCGGAGCGGGAATAGACGAACCCGGCCAGGCCCGGCGTTTCGATCTCGATGGCGATGCCTGTCGGGATGGCGGCGCGCGCGCCCGGCGCGATGGTCAGGGTTTCGGCGTCGATGTCGGCGCGCAGGTCCATGCCGGCCGAACCGGGCGTGGCCACGGACGGCGGATTGGCGCGGCTCGACTCCCGGAGGAATTTGATGCGCAGGGCGCTTGTGGGGATGGACATGGACGAACCTCCGGCTGGACGATAGGCGCGCTAACGTAGCGTATTCGCTGCATTTGTAAATAAAATTTAATATGCCGGAATACAAGGATTTTTTCGATCGCGCGCCAGGGTTGTGACATTTTGTCCCCGGTCTTGCCTTTTGGCAGGCCTTGTGGATAGATGCCGCACAAGGGCACGGACTGCGCGGCATGACGCGCCGCGGCGCGTTGCCTGGACAAAGGGGTGTATATGCAGCCGTTACGCGTTTACAGCGTTGTGCCGAAATTGCCGGCCAAGCTCAAACCGCTTTGGGAGCTGGCCTACAATCTGCTTTTCGCGTGGAACGACGACATCGCGTCGCTTTTTGCCCAGGTCGACCGCAAATTGTGGCGGGAGTGCTCCGGCAATCCGGTGGGTTTCCTCAACCGCCTGCCTCAGAAGACCCTGGAGACCCTGGCCGAGGACGATTTCTTCGTGGAGCGGGTAAGCGACCTGCGCCAGACGCTTGCGACCTACCTGGCGCGCAAGACCACCTCGATTCCCTTTCCCGACCGCGACGGCCAACCCGTCGTGGCCTATTTCAGCCTGGAATACGGCATCAGCGCCTGCCTGCCCGTGTATTCCGGGGGCCTCGGCATCCTCGCCGGCGACCACCTCAAGTCGGCCAGCGACCTCTGCGTGCCTCTGGTCGGCATCGGCCTGTGCTATCAGCAGGGCTACTTCCGCCAGTACCTCACGGCAGACGGCTGGCAGCAGGAACGCTACCCGATCTACGACTTCGAGCAGATGCCGTTGTCGCTGTGCAAAAACGAAAACGGCGAGCGCATCCTCATCCATGTGGACTTGCGCGGCGAACGCGTTTACGCGCAGATCTGGAAGGCGCAGGTCGGCCGCGTGGCGCTCTATCTCCTGGACGCCAACGTGCCCGAGAACGAGCCCGGCTCGCGCCAGCTCACCAACCGCCTCTACGGCGGCGACCTGGAAACGCGCGTGCGCCAGGAATACCTCCTCGGCATCGGCGGCATCCGCGCCCTGGAGGCGCTCGAGCTCAAGCCCAAGGTCATCCACATGAACGAGGGCCATTCGGCGTTTGCCGGCCTGGAGCGCATCGCCAACTTCATGGACAAGCACAAGCTGTCCTTCGAGGCGGCCATGGAGCTCGTGGCCTCGAGCTCCATCTTCACCACGCACACGCCCGTGCCGGCAGGCAACGACCGTTTCCCGCCGGACCTCATCCAGCTCTATTTCGAGGACTACGCCAAGCGCCTGGGCCTGGCCTTCAAGGTGCTGCTCGCCCTTGGCCGCGAGGATCCGCGCAACGATTCCGAACACTTCTGCATGCCGGTGCTCGCGCTCAAGCTCTCGCGCTTCAACAACGGCGTTTCCCAACTGCACGGCGTGGTCTCACGCCGCATGTGGAACCGGGTCTGGAACCAGTACCCGGTGGAAGACGTGCCCATCGGGGCCATCACCAACGGCGTGCACGTGCCGACCTGGGTCGCCCAGGACATGGCCGCGCTCTACGACCGCTACTTCGGGGCCAACTGGCGCGAGGATCCGGACACGGGCCGCGTGTTCGGCCAGACGCACCTGATTTCCGACGCCGAACTGTGGCGCACCCACGAACGCCTGCGCGAGCGCCTGGTGGGCTACGTGCGCGTGCGGCTGCGCGAACAGCTGCTTGCCCGCGGGGCCAAGCGCAAGGAGCTGCAGGCCGCCGAGGAGGTGCTCGATCCCCAGGCCCTGACCATCGGTTTCGCCCGGCGCTTCGCCACCTACAAGCGCGCCAACCTGCTCCTTTCGGACAAGGAGCGGCTGCTCAAGATCCTCGGCGACAACGCCCATCCCGTGCAGTTCGTTTTCGCCGGCAAGGCCCATCCCCACGACAACGAGGGGAAAAAGATCATCCAGGAGCTGGTGCAGCTGTGCAACAGTCTGGAGTGCCGGTTCAACATGGTTTTCCTGGAAGACTACGACATGGAGATCGCCAGCTACCTCGTGCAAGGCGTGGACGTCTGGCTCAACACCCCGCGCCGGCCGCTCGAGGCCTGCGGCACCAGCGGCATGAAGGCGATGTGCAACGGCGTGCTCAACTACAGCACCCTGGACGGCTGGTGGGCCGAGGCCTGGAAGCCGGACAACAGCGTGGGCTGGGCCATCGGCCAGGGCGAGGAGTACGAGGACGGCGGCTACCAGGACTTCGTGGAGAGCCAGACCCTCTACAACATTCTGGAAAACGAGATCATTCCGACCTTCTACGACCGGGGCCACCACGGCAGCCTGCCGCGCAACTGGATCCGCAAGATGAAGGATTCCATCGCCCAGCTTGCGCCGCTCTACAACTCCCACCGCATGGTGGAGGACTACGCCCGCATCGCCTACGTGCCGGCGCTCGAAAACTACAACCGCCTCACCCGCGACGACTGCGCCGCGGCCAAGGATTTGGCTTCCTGGCGCATGGACATGATGACCAAGTGGAGCAACCTGGACGTCCGCAACATCCGCGCCGACGAGCCCGAGCAACTCCATGTGGGCGACCCCATCCGCGTGCGCGCCGAGGTGCATTTGAACGGCATCCGGCCCCAGGATGTGGAAGTGCAGATCTACGCCGGCCGGCTGGACTACGAAGGCAAGTTCGCCCAGCGCGAGACGATCGTCATGCGGCCCGTGGAGAGCATGGACGACGGCTGGACGGTCTACGTCGGCGAGATCGAACCCGCCGAGGCCGGCCGCTTCGGTTTTACCGTGCGCATCCTGCCGCACCACCCGCTGCTGCTCGACTCCCATTCCCTGGGCCTCATCCGCTGGGCGTCGGCGTAGGGCTCAAGGGGAGCAAGGGAAAGAGAGCAGAGGGAGGGCAGAAAGGACAGAGAGGACAGAGAGGACAGAGGGGGAGAATGCCTCCGGCGGCCAGGAGGGGCCGGGGGCCCCTCCTGGACCACCCCGAAAGGGGGTGAATGGCGAAGAAGCTGTCCGCCCTCCCGGTATGTGTTCAATGTTCGAGGCGGCATGGCGTCGCCCGTATATCAGGGATCGTGAACTCGGGCGGCGGAGCAGGCTGAGAGGCCTCGCTCCGCCGTTGTCTTTTCAAAAGGAGGAGACGATGCGGCGTCAAATGGCGTGGCGGCTTTTGCTGCCGGTACTGTTGACGATGGTCGTTTGCAGCGCGCCTGTGCCGGCCCGGGCCGGGCAGGACGGCGATAAGGCGCTCCAGGCGCAGCTTGCGGCCCTTTCACGCGAAGCCGGGGGACGGCTCGGCGTGGCCTTCCTCGATCCCGCCACGGGCCGGCGCTTCGCCTTCCGGGGCGGGGAGCGCTTTCCCTTTTGCAGCACGTTCAAGTTCGTGCTCGCGGCCGCCGTGTTGCGCAAGAGCCAGGATGAGCCGGGTCTGCTCGCGCAGCCCGAGGCCTACGGGCAGGGCGATCTCCTTGCCTGGGCTCCGGCGACGCGCAAGGCCCTGGAGCAGGGGCGGGCCATGACCGTCGGCGAACTGTGCGCCGCGGCGATTACGGTGAGCGACAACACCGCCGCCAATCTGCTCCTGGACAGGATCGGCGGGCCAAAGGCGCTGACGGCCTTTGCGCGCGGCCTCGGCGACACGGCCTTTCGCCTGGACCGCCGCGAGCCGGAACTCAATACGGCCGTGCCGGGCGACGCCCGCGACACCACCACGCCCTTGGCCATGGCGCGCACCATGGCAAAGCTCGTGCTTGGCGACGCGCTGGCCGCGCCGCAGCGGCGGCAGTTGGCGGACTGGCTCAAGGGCAACACCACGGGCGGCGAGAGCATCCGCGCCGGCGTCCCTGCCGGCTGGACGGTCGGGGACAAGACCGGCGGCGGCGCGTACGGCACGACCAACGACGTGGCCGTACTCTGGCCGCCCCAGGGCGGCCCGGTGGTGCTGGCGGTCTATTTCACGCAGCCGCGAAAGGACGCGCTCGCGCGCAAAGACGTGCTCGCTGCGGCGACGCGGCTGGTGCTTGCCGGCCTGGGGTACGCTTCTCGGTAAGGGCCGTTTTGGCCCAGCGATTCCAAAACAAACCGGGCCGCCTCCAAGGAGACGGCCCGGTATTTCCTGAAGGGAGGTTCGGGAGGGGCCTTGCCCTCCCGGTCGCCGAAGGCGGCTCCCCTGACACGCGAACCTACACGAGCGGCGAGTTCTCCACGAGGTTCCAGACGCCGCAGGGGCAGGCGTTGGCGCAGAAGCCGCAGCCGATGCACTTGTCCGGGTCGGAAACCATCTCGAACTCCTTGCCGCTAAGCGCCTTGCGCGAGATCGCGCCCGTGGGGCAGATCGTCTCGCACAGCCCGCAGTCGCGGCACGCGCCGCAGGACGAGCACTGGCTGGCGCAGGAGTCGAGGTCGTTCATTTCCATGATGCGCGGATCGAAGTATTCGAGCTTGGCCCGCTTGTAGTCGATCATCTTGCGGGTGTCTTCGCAGGGGCGCTTGCCCGAGAAGATGTCCTCGATGGCCTTGGCCGCGTCGCGGCCCATGCCGATGGCCTGGGTGAGGAGCCCGGGCTTCACGATGTCGCCGATGGCGAACACCTTGGGGTTCGTGGTCTGGTAGATCTCGCTCACCTTCACGTGGCCGCGCTCCGTGGCGATGGTGTCGTCCAGGAACTCCAGGTCCGGCACGTCGCCGACGGACAGGATGACCGTGTCCGCGGGGAGCGTTTCGCCGGATTGCAGCGTCACGCCCTCGGCGGTGATCTCCTTGGTGAAGCAGGGCCACTTGAAGACCGCGCCCGCGGCCTCGGCGTCCTTGCGCTCCTTGCCGAACGAGGCCGGGGTCTGGATGTCGATGAGCGTGACGGATTCGGCTCCCAGGCGCGCCGCCTCGGTGGCCACGTCGCAGCCGACGTTGCCCGCGCCGATGATCACGACGCGCTTGCCGACCTTGGCTTCGTTCTTTTTGGCCGCCTTGAGGAAGGTCAGCGCCGGCACGGCCAGTTCCTTGCCCGGCACGGGCAGCACGCGCGGCTTGTTCGCGCCGACGGCCAGGACCGTGAAGTCGTGGTCCGTGACGATCTGGGCGAACTCGTCCTTGCCGAGCGCCTTGGGCAGCCGGATATGGGGCAGGACTTCCTGGGCGCGCTTGATCTCCGCGTCCAGCACGTCCTTGGGGATGCGCGAGGAGGGGATGGCCGCGGTGATCTTGCCGCCGAGCTTCTCCTCGAGGTCGTAGATGATGGCTTCGTGGCCGGCCAGGCGCAGTTGCCAGGCCACGGACATGCCGGCCGGGCCGCCGCCGATGACGGCGACGCGCTTGCCCGAAAGGGGCGGCAGCTTGGGCATGTGGCCCGCCTTGACGTTGGCCTTGCCGAGCATGGCCGTGTCGAGGGGCGTCAGGTTGGACACGGCGCGGGTGCAGCCCTGCATGCACAGGTTGGGGCAGAGGTAGCCGCAGACCGTGGCCGGGAAGGGCGTGTA
>DQED01000349.1 GCA_003525525.1 Desulfovibrio sp. | reverse complement strand
GAAGCTCACCGCCGGCCGCTCCGCCTCGATCTCGCGCAGGCGGGCGGCCGAGGCGGCGTCAAGCCAGCGGCCTCCCGCCCAGACGGCACCGCCGCCGCAGACGAGCGCAAGCACGATCATCACCTTGAAATTGGCACGCATCGAACCACCCTTCGGAACCGATCGGCAAACTAGCAGAACGGCAATAAGGGCCGGTTCAAGCGGCGCGTGGCTTTTCTGCGATCGTCTCAACGCCTGGTTAACCATACCGAGGTCGTTTCCCGGCCGGTTCGGCTTGCGAGGCGGCGGAGGGCGGACTAAGCCGTTAGGGAGCGGTTCACCACGTGATGGAGGATAACGTGTCGGCTTCCGGGGACATTTCGGTCGCGGCGAGCGGCGGCGTGCTGACCATCGACGTTGGCGCCGTGGTCGCCAACTGGCAGGGCCTTGCCGCCCGCGTCGCGCCCACGGGGCAAAAGGAGGCCGTGACCGTGGAGGCGGCCGTGCCCATCCGCTTCGCCCTCGCCCCCTTCGTCGCCGACGTGCCCGCCGGGGCCGCGCTTTCCGGACGCGTCACCGCGGACAGCGACCTGTCCCAGATGGCCGTGCTCCTGGCCCAGGCCAACACCCGCATCGACGGCAGGCTCACGGCGGACCTGCGCCTCGGCGGCAGCCTCGCCGCGCCGTCCCTTGACGGTTCCCTGGCGCTTGCCGCCAAAAAGCTCGAGAACGCCGACGCCGGGCTCGTGCTGCACAACCTGCTCCTGCGCGCCGACGCGGCCGGCGGCGTGCTCACCGTCCGCCAGGGCTCCGGCCAGGACGGCAAGGGCGGCAGCTTCACGCTTTCGGGCACCGTCGGCGTGTCCGACCTCGTCAACGGGCCGGTGGACCTGGCGCTGACCCTGACCCGGCTGCGCGTGGCCGGCCTCGACCTGGCCACGGTCACGGCCGACGGCAAGGCGCAGGTCAGCGGCACCCTGTCGCGCATGCGCGCCAGCGGCAAGATCACGCTGGGCCCGGCGGACATCAACCTGCCGTCCTCGTTGCCGCCCGAGGTGACGGTCATCCCCGTCACCATCATCAACGACCCCAATACGCCGAAAAAAAAGAGAAAACTCGCCCCGCCCGCGGCCGCGCGCCACATCGACCTCGATCTGGCCGTGGCCCTCGGACAGGCCGTCTACGTACGGGGGCTCGGCCTCGAATCGCGCTGGGGCGGCGAGGTCAAGGTCACGGGCACGGCGGCCGCGCCCCGGGTGGTGGGCAGGTATTTCGTGGAAAAGGGCCGGGTGGAGCTTTTCGGCAGCAACCTGGAAATCAGCAAGGGCGAGATCGTCTTCCATGGCGAGACGCCCCCGGCCCCGACCTTCGACATCCTGGCCGAGAACACCTCCTCGGACGGGGTGACGGCAGGCGTCGCCATCACGGGCGATGCGACCAATCCCAACATTGCGCTCGTGTCCAAGCCGACGCTGCCCCACGACGAGATCCTCTCGCGCATCCTTTTTGGGCAAAGCGCGGCCACGCTGTCGCCGCTCCAGGCGGCCCAGCTGGCCCAGGCCGCGGCCTCGCTCTACGCCGGCGGCACGCCGACGAGCATCCTGGCCCGCACGCGCCGCATTCTGGGCCTCGACCAGCTCACCCTGGTCTCGGGCAAGGGCGGCATCTCCTCCACCGTGCTCAAGGCCGGCAAGGAGATCGTCAAGGGCGTGACCGTGGGCGTGGAACAGGGCATGGGCGCGCAGAGCGGGGCCGTATCCGTGGAGGTGCAGGTCACCCCCAACATCACCATCGACAGCCGCGTGGGCGCGAACAACAAGCAGGGCGTGGGCGTCAACTGGAAGTGGGACTACTGATATCGCGACCCTTGGAAAATGCGTCCGTATTTTTCAAGGAAAAATACAACGCTTCGAAAGTCCTGGCCTCGAAAAGAACATCCGCTTTCTTCGAGGACGCGACCGAGGCGGGACCAGGCCGGGAGAAGGACGCCTCCCCCGGCCCTGCGGCAAACGGGGCGCACGCCCCGGAAAAGCCTACTGGTCGGTCTTGTGCTGCTGCTCGAGCTGCTTCTTGAGGCCTTCCCCGTACTTGCGGGACTGGACGATGATGTCGTCCACCTTGTCCCCGCGCACCTGCATGAGCGAAATACGGTAGGCCCCGTCGATGGGGATCATGGCGTTTTTCGAATCCGCGTACAGGGCGTTCATGGCCGCGATCACGCGATCGGGTTCCATGCCGGCGTAATTGTTGAAGCAGTTGCGGAAGTTGGTTTCCATATCCTGGGGTTTGGCGTCTTTCTGCATGGTCGTCAGGTCCGTGCAGATCGCCCGGGCGGCCGTGGCCAGCCCGAACAGGAACGAGCGTTTTTCCTTTTCCGAATAGTTGTTCCAGGCATGGGCGAAGGTGGCCGAACCGGCGGCAGCGGCCAGGGCCGGACCCCGGAAGACCACGAGCACGAACAGGGCGGCAAAAAGCAGGGCCTTTTTGGACATGACGGCGTTCTCCTTGGAAATGGCGGCGGGCGGACGCGCCCGGCGGACATGCGCGCGTTCTACGCCATGGTGTGCCGCCCGGCAAGCCCGGCCCCTTGACAACGGCCCCGGCCGCGGGCTTTGTGGGAGGCGGTTTCCTCAAACGCCGCCCAAGGAGCGCCCCATGCACCATCGCCTCCCGTTCCTTCCCGCCCTGCTGCTCGCCGTGGTCCTGGCCGTCCCGGCCTTCGCCGCCAAGGCTCCCACGGAAATCGCCGGCATCGCCCTCGGCGCGGACGCCGAGAGCCTGCGCGACCGCCTGGACCTCTCCCGCCTGGCCCCGCTGTGGGACCGGCCCTGGCTGATTCGCGCCAACCTCAAGCCGACCAAGGGCTTCGAGGCCGGCTACGTGATCCTCGGCGGCTGCGCCACCACCAACCGCGTGGAGCGGGTGCGGCTCAAATACAGGGACGGCTCTCTGGCGCTTTTCAGCAAGCTGGCCAAGGAGCTGACCGCGCGCTACGGCGTGCCCACGCCCCTGCCCGGGGCCAAGGGCGGCAAGTACAAGGGCCTGCGCTGGCTGTTCGGCACGAACAAGTCCGGCGGCACGGACCTGCTGCTCGAACATTTCGAGAAAGGAAGCGGCGAGGAAACGGTCGGCAACGTCATCCGCATCACGGACAACGGCGCCCTCAACCAGGAGCGCGCCTGCTACGACGGCATGGTGCGCGGCACGCCCGAACCCCAGCCGGCCTTTCCGCTTTTCGAAATCGACGAGACCTGGCTTTTGCCCAAATAAGGCCATCCCATGGTGTTCGGACACCTCGCGGCAGGCTCGCTCGGCCAGCAGTGCCTTTTCCGCCGGGCGGGCCTGCCGTTTTGCCTGGTCGCGGCCTTCGGCCCGGACTGGATCGACAAACCGCTCAAGCTTTTCCTCGGCCTGCCCGGCCACGGCATCGCCCACAGCCTGTGCGGGACGGCGCTTTTTCTCGGGGCCTTCGCCTGGGCCTGCCGACGCTTTTCCCTGCCGGCCTGCTGGCCCTTTGCGGCGGCCTTTTTCTGGGCGCTGCACCTGCTTTGCGACATGGTCAAGCCCGCGGTCCTGCTCTGGCCGGCCCTGGGTTCCTTTCCCGTCTACGCCCACACCACGGCCGAAGCGGCCTGGAGCTTCTATGCGGCGCGCCCCCTTTCGACCATGGCCTGGTGCGACCTGGCCCTCGTCGCCCTGGCCGTGGCGGCGCGGCTGGCCGCCCT
>DQED01000023.1 GCA_003525525.1 Desulfovibrio sp. | reverse complement strand
GACCCAGATGCGCCCGGCGTGGTGGCGCGCGGCCAGCCGCGACAGGCCCGCAACCGCCTCGCGCGGAAACGCGGCCACGGGACAAGGCCGCGCCGCGCCGGATGCGGTCCTGGTGCAGCCCATGTGCTGGTAGACCACGATGCCGCCCCCGTCGCGCTCCAGGTGGTCGAGGTTGGCCTGCGAAAACTGCCGGCCCAGGCTCAGCACGTCCGGGGCGAGCGGCCGCAGCCCCCGGAAGCGGCGGAAGCACCAGACCTGGCGGCCGTCGCGCAGGGTGTCGCGCACGAGCAGCCTGTTGCCCCACACGTCCGCCGGATCGTCGCAGACGAGGTCGTCGGCGAAGGCATGGCCGTCCCTGGTCGTCAGGCTGAACTTGTTGGTGCAAAAGCTGTCCAGCCAGTAGAAGCGCACGCCTGCCGCGGCGAGCAGGTCCGCATGGTAGCGGACGCTCCCGGGCAGATCGCCCTCCTGGTAGGGATTGCTCCACAGCCCGCCGATGTTCTGGTGGTTGTTGGCGTTGCCGTGGTTGGTCCACACGTCCAGGCGCACGTCCATCCGCCGCAGTTCCTCCAGGGCGGCCACGGCGTGTTCCCGGGAGAAGCCGCCGCGCACGTCGAAGCCGCCGTAGGCGTGCAGGGCGTCGAGGATGCCGAGGCGCAACAGGTGTTCGAGCTGCCCGGCGCGCCCGCTTTTCCGGGCGGGGTCCGTGCCCTGGAAATAGGAGATGCCCTCCGGGTTCTCGTTATAAAACCACAGGCTGTTCGACACGGGCAATCCCAGCCCCGGCCCGAACGGGGTGTCCTCGCCCGGGTTATTGAGCCAGCGGTGCAGCGCGCAAAACTGCTCCCAGTCAAAAAACTCGCAGTCGTTGGCGATGCTCAGACCCGCCTTGCAGGGAGCGGGCCAACGCAGCACGCGAAACGAGGACGCCGTGCCGGGCACGGGAAAGACCTTGTCCGCCATGGCGGTCTGCTGCTCCTCGGCCAGGGCCAGCCATGCGGCGGGCCCGCGGCCCGCGACCAGGTCCACGGACGCGGCCAGGCGGCCCTCGTGATAGACCGCGGCGTACCATTCCCGGCCGGCCCGGCCGCGCCCGGCGAGTCCTTCCCTGTCGGCGTGGGCGTGACGCAGCGCGGCGGCGATCTCCTCGCGGGCATGCGCCTGCAGTATCGGCGGGCAGGACGGGTATCCGAACCGGTTGAAATTTTCCAGGTGCGTGAGCACCGGCCGGCCCAGGCACAGCGCCTCGAAGGAGACCGAGCCGAGGGAGCCGACCACGAACTGGTCCACGACGAGGTCCGCTGCGGACAAATACGCGTGCAGGAGGGGCTTGCTGACCGCCCCGTCCATGCACAGCACCTGCGCGCGCACGCCCCGGGCCTCCAGCCGCGCCAGGGCGTCCTCGTAGTCGTCGCCCCAGCCCGCGACCACGAGGCGCATGTCCGGCAACGCCGGGCAGACGTCGGCATAGGCCGCAAGGAAGCGGTCGCTGCCCTTCCAGCGGTAGTTGACGCGCGACGGCAGGAAAACGAGAAAGGCCTCCTGGGGCAGCTTGAGCTCCTCGCGGGCCTCGCGCCGGTCGCGCGGCGCGGCGAACAGGGCGCGGTTGATGTTGGGCAAAAACGCGTAACGCGACTTGCAGGCCAGCCCCTGTTCCCGCAGCACGGCGTGGATCTGCGCGTCGCAGCCGTAGGCCTCGATGACCACCTTGGGCGAGGCCAGGATGCGGCGCAGCACGTCCGCGGCCGTGTCGTCGGCGTGGCCGGGATTGGCCAGAACCACGCGGATGTCGCCGCCGTAAGTGAAATAGATCGTGGGGACGGCGGCGAGGTAGGCGCTTACGGCCGCATTGAGGCCGAAAGCGAGCATCACGTCGCAGGCGGCGGCCTCGCGGATGATGCAGGCGTAGCCGCGTGCGACGCCTGCCAGGAAACGGCGCGACGCCTCGGGCCAGTCGGCGCAAAGCGCCGCGATGCGCTCCTCGAGCCAGGCGTAGTGCGGTGCGTTTGCCTCTTTGCGCCCGTTGCCGAGCGCCCGGAAACGGCCGTCGTCCGGCAGGCGCTCCCGCGCCAGGCGCGTCCAGTAGTCGAGCCCCTGCTTCTGCTGCATGACGTCGGCATAGCCCAGGCGCAGCGGCACGCTCTCCCAGGCCGGCTGGGAAAAGGCGAAACGGTCGTTGTCGTCCAGAAAGAGCGTGGCCGCGTAGCCCTGGCCGCGCAGTTCGCAGGTCATGTTCCAGGCGTTGTTCGCGATGTTGCCAAGCAGCGCGACCGTCGGTTTGGCGCGGCTCATGCCCCCTCCTCGCACCCAAGGCGCAACGCGGCTTCCGGCGAAGGCCAGAGATAGAGTCCGAACGCCCGGGACCGGGCCGTCACCGGCGTGACTTCCGCGTACAGGCGATCGACGCCCGGCGGCAGCGCAAAGGACAGCCGGCAGGCGTCCGTTTCGACGTCGCACACGTCCGCCGGCGCAATTTCGTCCGGAAACCGGAAGGCCGGATCGATGCCGCCGTATTCCCAGCCGCGCGGGCGGCTGCGCACGGCCACCCGGTAGCCGAGCACCGTCTCCCCGGCTTCGGGGGAAAACCGCGACGCCGTCCAGGACAGGCGCGCCTCGCCCCCGTCGCAGGCAAAGGCGTCGATGCGCGGCAGGCTGGGCAGCGCCCCACCGGAACCGGGCGCGTAGTAGCGCGAAAGCGGCCCGCGTTCCTGCGGCGGCAGGGCGTCCACGTAGCCTGTGGCCGCGTGGCCGAAAACCCCGCGCGTGGCGGGATCGCCGGGCAGGACCATCCAGCCCGTGGGGGCGGCGGCGTCGATGCGCCAGGGCTGCGCGCGAAGCGTCTCGCGCGTCAGCAGGCCGCCCTCCCCGTCGCGGGGCAACACGCCGTTTTTGAAGGCGTCCGCATCGGCCAGCGCCCAGACTCCGTCCACCCGGATTTCCGCGGCCACATGCCGCTCCAGTTGCAGGATGCGCCCCTCGAGCCCGGCATGGCCGCACAGCGCGAGCAGCAGCCGCGCCGCATGGCCGCAGCGGCCCCGCCCGGTGAACAGGGTGACGAGCGGCGCGGCAGGATCCCCTGCCGCGTCCACGGGCTGGCACACCGGATCGCGAAAAACCGCCTGCTGCACGAAGGCGTAGAGCGAGACGAAGGCCTCTTCCTCGCCGCGCGCCCGCGCCGTGACGCAGCGGGCAAGCCCGGCCAGGAAATCCGGCCCGGCGCGCCGGGCGCGCGCCTGCGCTTCGGCGTAGAGGCGCGGCGGATACTGCG
>DQED01000438.1 GCA_003525525.1 Desulfovibrio sp. | reverse complement strand
CCGGGCGTCAATACGGTGACGCGACGGCGGGGCGAGATGGTCATGCCGGCCAAGTTCCACGTGCGCCTGCACGCGGGCGACCGGTTGCGTCTGGAGACGCCCGGCGGCGGCGGCTACGGGCCGGCGGCCTGAGGCTTTTCCCGCGTTTGCGGGGCGTTCCCGCGCCCGTCGGGCCGCTCCTGCCGTTCCGGCGCGGGGGCGCGATTTGCGCTTCCCCCCCGTGGACTTTTCGTGTAGCATTGCCTATTTCGTATCCGCCACGAATATACCCCGAACGATCCGCAATCCGACCCGCCCGCCAAAGGCGGGGCGACACTCCTGGAGGAAGCCTTGGAATATACTGTCTCGCAAATTTCGCCTGTCAAAACGCAGGTCAACGTCAGCGTTCCGGCCGAAGAGGCCAATGCCGCCTTGGCCACCGCCGTGGCCCTCTACCGCTCCAAGGCCGACATCAAGGGCTTCCGCAAGGGCAAGGTGCCGTCGAGCCTCATCGAGTCCCGCTTCAAGAAGGAAATCACCGCCGAGGCCACCACCGACCTCATCAACGTGCACATCAACGAGATCATGGGCGAGCTCAAGCTGTCGCCCCTGTCCGGCCTCGACGTCGGCGAAGCCTCTCTCTCGCGCGACACGCCCCTGGAATACACCTTCTCCTTCGAACACGCCCCGGCCTTCGACCTGCCCGACTACAAGGGCCAGGCCATCGAGGAAGAGGACGTGCTCGTCAACGACGCCGACATCGACGCCGTCATCGAGCGCGTGCGCAAGAACCTGGCCGAGGTCAAGCCCATCAGCGACAACCGCCCGGCCAAGGACGGCGAAGTGGTGTCCGTCACCTTCGAGGCCTTCGAAAACGGCGAGCCCGTCCCCGGCGTGCGCGCCGAGAATTTCGAGCTGTCCCTCGGCGAGGGACAGGCCCTGCCCGAGTTCGAGGCCCTGGTCAAAAACGTGCACGCCGGCAGCGAAGGCGAGGCCGAGATGACCTTCCCCGCGGACTTCATCAATACCGATCTCGCCGGCCGCACCGTGAACATGAAGGTGGCCGTGCACGTGATCAAGGAACGCGCCCTGCCCGCCGTCGACGACGAGCTGGCCAAGAAAGCCGGCAACTTCGAGACCCTGGACAAGATGCGCGAAGCCATTACCATGTCCTACAAGAAATCGCGCCAGGACCTGCACCGTTCCGCCGCCCAGAAGAAGCTGCTGGACAAGCTGCTGGCCCAGGTCGATTTCCCGCTGCCCCCCACCACCGTGGAACAGCAGCTCGCGGGCATGGCCAATGATTTCGTGGACAAGCTGGAGCGCCAGGGCAAGAGCCTGGAAGGCGCGGGCAAGACCATGGCCGACCTGGAGGCCGACATGAAGCCCCGGGCCGAGGAGATGGTCAAGACGCAGATATTCCTCGCCGCCGTGGCCGCCAAGGAAGAGCTCACCGTCTCGCCCCAGGAGATGGACGCCTTCTTCTACCGCCTCTCCAGCCAGACCGGCCAGGACGTCATCCTGCTCAAGCGCTACTATGAGGACAACGGCCTCATGGTCATGGTGCGCGACAAGCTTTTGGCGGACAAGGCCGCGGACTTCATCTACGCCAATGCCGCCGTCACCAAGGTGCCGCCCGCGGAAAAGCCCGAAGGCGAAACGGAAGGGGACGACAAGGGCTACGGCGTCCGCGAGTAGCCTCGGATTGGGCCGCTTCTTGCATATTGTTTGTTGACGACAACGAGCCGCGGTGGCGAAAAACCGCCTACCGCGGCCCAAAACCCGAAGCGCGCGTGCGCGGCGGGGACGGGGAAGCGACAGAATTGTCCCGCCCGCCTCCCCGGCCGGCGCAAAACGGGAGCGACATGACCACCATCCCCATAGTCATCGAGACCACCGGTCGTTCCGAACGGGCCTACGACATCTATTCCCGGCTGCTGCGCGACCGCATCATCCTGCTCGGCAGCGCCGTGGACGATTATGTCGCCAACCTCATCTGCGCGCAGCTCCTTTTCCTGGAGTCCGAAGACCCGGAAAAGGAGATCTTCATGTACATCAACTCCCCGGGCGGCGTGGTCTCGGCCGGGCTCGCCATCTACGACACCATGCAGTTCATCCTGCCGCCGGTCTCGACCCTGTGCATGGGCCAGGCCGCGAGCATGGGCGCGCTTTTGCTGTGCGCCGGCGCCACGGGCATGCGCTACGCCCTGCCGCACAGCCGCATCATGATCCATCAGCCCTCTGGCGGCTTCCAGGGCCAGGCCACGGACATCGAGATCCACGCCAAGGAAACCAAGCGCACGCGCGAGGCCTTAAACGAGATCATGGCCAAGCACACCGGCCAGCCCATCGAGAAGATCCAGGTGGACACCGAACGCGACAATTTCATGAGCGCCGAGGAAGCCATGGCCTACGGCCTCATTGACAAAGTGTTGACCTCCAGGGAACCTGTCGCGAAAAAGGAACCCGAGGACGTCTAGGCCCCGACAGGTCCCAGGCGAAAACGTCCGGCCGTCCGGACAGGGTGGGTTTACCCAATGACTAGGAAGAAGAGCACCGTTTCAGGCGAGTTGTGCTGCTCCTTTTGCGGCAAGAACCAGGACGAGGTCCAGCGGCTCATCGCCGGCCCGGACGTCTACATCTGCGACGAGTGCGTCTCGCTTTGCAACGAGATCATCGCCCAGGAGTCCGTGAGCGAGGAGACCGAAGGCGGCAAGCTGCTGCCGCCGGCCGAGATCAAGCGCCTGCTCGACGAGTACGTCATCGGCCAGGAACAGGCGAAGAAGATCCTCGCCGTGGCCGTCCACAACCACTACAAGCGCGTGTTCTATGCCGGGGCCGCCGGCGTCGACGACGTGGAGATCGACAAGAGCAACATCCTCCTGATCGGTCCCACCGGCTCGGGCAAGACTCTGCTCGCCCAGACCCTGGCCCGCATCTTGAACGTCCCCTTCGCCATCGCCGACGCCACCACCCTGACCGAGGCCGGCTACGTGGGCGAGGACGTGGAGAACATCCTGGTCCAGCTGCTGCAAAACGCCGACTACGACATCGAGGCGGCGAGCAAGGGCATCATCTATATCGACGAGATCGACAAGATCGCGCGCAAGGGCGACAGCCCGTCCATCACCCGCGACGTGTCCGGCGAGGGCGTGCAGCAGGCCCTGCTCAAGATCATCGAGGGCACCGAGGCCAACATTCCGCCCAAGGGCGGGCGCAAGCACCCGCAGCAGGAGTTCATCCGCTTAAATACCGCCAACATCCTGTTCATCGTCGGCGGCGCGTTCATTGGCCTGGACAAGATCGTCGGCCAGCGCATGCGCGGCTCGGCCATGGGATTCGGCGCCAAGGTGGAACCGCGTCACGACGACGACGCCACGCGCATGCTCGCCCAGACGCACCCGGCCGACCTCATCAAGTTCGGGCTCATCCCCGAATTCATCGGCCGCATCCCCATCCTCACGAGCCTCGAGGAGTTGACCAAGGAAGACTTGGTGCGCATCCTGACCGAGCCGAAAAACGCCCTGGTCAAGCAGTACCAGAAGCTCTTCGAGCTGGACAAGGTGCGTCTGCGCTTCACGAAAAACGCCATGGACTCCATTGCCGAGAAGGCCATCGAGCGCAAGACCGGCGCACGCGGCCTGCGCAACGTCATGGAAAGCATCATGCTCGAGATCATGTACAAGTTGCCGTCCTTAACCGGCGTCAAGGAGTGCGTGATCAACAAGGCCGTGGTGGATAAGGGCCTCGAACCGCTGCTTTTCTACCACCAGGAAGTCAAGACGGCCTAGGCCGCCCGGTTTCCCGTTTGACAACGGCGACATCGGCCTTACACTCAAACCTGCCGCAACAGAACCGTCGGGCCGGCCACGCGCCGGCCCGGCCCTGACGATGAGATAACCCCGTAAGCGGGAGGTTGCATGACGGGTTTTACTTTCGACAACGACCGGTTTGCCGCCGACGCCATACGCATGCCCATGATGAGCCTGCGGGAAGTGGTCATGTTCCCGCGCTCCATCGCCCCCCTGTTCGTCGGGCGCGAAGCCTCGATCAAAGCCATCGAACAGGCCGTGGCCGCCCACGACAAGAAGATTTTCCTGGTTGCCCAGCGCTCGCCCGAGACGGAAAAGCCCAATCCCGACGACCTGTTCGCCATGGGCACCGTGAGCAAGATCCTCCAGATGCTGCGTCTGCCCGACGGCACCATCAAGGTGCTCTTCGAGGGCCTGTACCGCGCCGAATGGGACGTCGAGTCCATGGGCGTGGGCGAGGACGCCGACTATCCCATGGTCACCGTGCGCCGCGTGCCCGAGGAGGAATCCGCCGGGGCCGAGTCCGACGCGCTCATCCGCGCGACCCAGGAGGCGCTCGAGCAGTACGGCCGCATCAACAAGAAGCTCGCGCCCGAGACCATTCTCGCCATCAATTCCATCACCGCCCCGGGCCGGCTCGCCGACGCCGTCATGCCCCACCTCAAGGTGGACTATATCAAGAAGCAGGGCGTGCTCGAGGAACTCGAGCCCGTCAAGCGCCTGGAAGAGGCCTATGCCTTCCTCCAGGGCGAGATCGAAATCTCCTCCATCGAGAAGCGGATAAAAAACCGCGTCAAGCAGCAGATGGAGAAGAACCAGAAAGAGTACTATTTAAACGAGCAGATCAAGGCCATCAACAAGGAGATGGGCCGCGAGGACGATCCCGGCGCCGAGGCCGCCGAATTCGAGACGCGCCTGGGCGAGAAGAACATGCCCGACGAGGCCCGGGAGAAAACGCTCCGCGAGATCAAGAAGCTGCGCCAGATTCCGCCGTCCTCGGCCGAGTACACGGTCGTGCGCAACTACGTGGAGTGGATCCTGGACCTGCCCTGGAACGTCTACAAGGAAGCGGACCTCGACATCACGGCCGCCGAGGGCATCCTCAACGAGGACCACTACGGCCTTGAAAAGCCCAAGGAGCGCATCCTCGAATACCTCGCCGTGCAAAAGCTCGTGGAGCGCATCAAGGGTCCCATCCTCTGTCTGGTCGGCCCCCCGGGCGTCGGCAAGACGTCCCTCGCCAAGTCCATCGCCAAGGCCATGGGCCGCGAGTTCGTGCGCTTGTCGCTCGGCGGCGTGCGCGACGAGGCCGAGATCCGCGGCCACCGGCGCACCTACGTCGGCGCGCTGCCCGGCAAGATCATCCAGTCGCTCAAGCGCGTCAAATTCAACAATCCCGTCTTCTGCCTGGACGAAGTGGACAAGATGAGCACGGATTTCCGGGGCGACCCCTCGTCCGCGCTGCTCGAAGTCCTCGATCCCGAGCAGAACTACGCCTATAACGACCATTACCTCGATCTGGACTACGACCTGTCCAAGATCTTCTTCATCACAACGGCTAACTCCCTGCACTCCATTCCGCTGCCGCTCCAGGACCGCATGGAGATCATCCGCATCCCGGGCTACCTGGAGACGGAGAAATTGCAGATCGGCCGCAAGTTCCTGCTGCCGAAGAACATCGAGCAGCATGGGCTCAAGGACGACAACCTCGACTTCTCCGACGAGGCGCTGCTCGAGGTTATCCGGCGCTACACCCGCGAGGCCGGCGTGCGCAATCTCGAGCGCGAGATCGCCTCGGTGTGCCGCAAGGTGGCGCGCAAGATCGTGGAGGGCAAGGACGAGGACGGGGTCCATCCCATCAGCAAGGACAACCTCGAATCGTACCTGGGTGTGCCCAAGCACCGCCACGGCGAGATGGAAGCCGCACCGCGCGTGGGCCTTTGCACCGGCATGGCCTACACCGAGGTCGGCGGCGAGATCCTCATGGTCGAAGCGGCCATCATGCCCGGCACGGGCAAGGTGGAGATCACGGGCAAGCTCGGCGACGTCATGCAGGAGTCGGCGCGGGCCGCGCTTTCCTACCTGCGCTCGCGCTCGGGGCTCTACGGCCTCAAGCCCGATTTCCACAAGGAAATCGACATCCACATCCACGTGCCCGAGGGCGCGATCCCGAAAGACGGCCCCTCGGCCGGCATCACGCTGGCCACGACCATCATCTCGGCGCTCCTCAATATCCCCGTGCGCAACGACCTCGCCATGACCGGCGAGATCACGTTGCGCGGCCGGGTCCTGCCCATCGGCGGCCTGCGCGAGAAGCTGCTTGCCGCCCACCGGGGGCTTATCCGCACGGCGATCATCCCGGCGGAAAACGAGAAGGATTTGAAGGACGTGCCCGAGACGATCCTGAATGACATGGAGATCATCAAGGTCGAGAGCATGGACGAAGTGCTGTCCAAGGCCCTCGTCTGCCAGGAGCCGGAAAAGATCTTCTGCCGCCGCGACGCCAACGACATCCCGCTGGCGGAATCGCTGCTCAAAGAGGAATACCGCCCCGAACCGCGCCATTAGGCGGAAGGGGAGACGAAGAGAAGATGCCTCCGGCGGCCAGGAGGGGCGACGGCCCCTCCTGGACCTCCCGAAGAGGGGTATGAAAGGGCTGCGGTGGAGATGCCGCAGCTCTTTTTTTGCGTCAGGGGAGGGGGGCGGAGGAAAGTCCGGGAAATCAACGGGGGCCGCGCAGATGTGCGACAAAGGGGAGTCCAGAGGGCGTCAGCCCTTTGGACTCCGGAGGCGTTCCCCCCTGCCTGTTCACTCCCCGGCGTTTTGCGTTTCCCGCGCCTTGTCCGCTGCGGCCAGTTTCTGGCAGCGCAGGCCGCGCAGTTTTTCGCCCGAGGCCGGGCCGCGCATGCGCTGCTTGCCGGGCAGGTGCACGGAGAGCATGACCGTAAGGTCGCGCTTCGCCAGCGGCCAGACATTGTACCCGGAATCGGCGCTTACCAGGTCGAAAAGCGGTTCCACCATCTCGTGCTTGTGCAGCCAGGAGAGCATGTCCACGCGCGTGGACGGGCGCAGTTCGGCGTAGCGGGCGGCCTTCATGTGCAGCCGCGCCGCGGCCACGCCCGCCTCGCGCACGCGATTGGGGAGCTTGAGCCGCCTGCCGAGTTCCTCGGCCACGTCGGCCCCGGCGTCGTCGTGGCCGAGATGGCGCGGCCATTCGCTTTGCGGCGTGAGCGTCTTGCCCAGGTCGTGGCATACGGCCATCCAGCCGGCGATGGGCTGGCCGGCGAGAATGTCCACCAGTTCGCACATGTGGTCGAAAATGGTGTTGTCGCCGTGGTTCTCGGGCGGCCCGGCCGGGATGTGTCGCGAGGCCTCGAGTTCCGGCATCCAGGGCAGGAGGCAGCCGGTCTCGGCCAGCAGGCGGAAGAAACGCGACGGCTTGGCCGCGTCCAGGGCCTTGCGCACCTCCTGGGCCACGCGTTCGGCGAAGATGTCGTCGAGCGCGCCGCAGGCTGCCACGGCCCGCATCTGGGCAATAAGCTCCGGGTGGGGCGAAAAATCCGGCAGCGAGGACGCGAACCGGGCCGCGCGGTAGACCCGCAGCGGATCGTCGAACATGGACGTTTCGCCGCAGGGCCGCAGGATGCGGTCGCGCAAGTCCGGCAGGGCCAGCGGATGGAAGTGCAGCCGGCCGGCGATCTGGCGCGAATCGCCCATGGCGATGGCGTTGATCGTCAGGTCGCGGGCGAGGAGGTCCTCGTGGATGTCGTCGCCGCGCGGCCAGGCGTACTGGGCGCTGCCCAGCATGAAAACCGGAAAGGTCTTGCCGACTTGCCGGGCTCTCCGATACCTACGCAAAAACGCTTCGGGCGTGGCGTCGACGATGAGGTAATCCTGATCCACAACAGGGCGGCCGAGAAGAATGTCGCGGACTGCGCCGCCTACGAGATACCGTTTCATGCATGACTCCGGCGCGGACATTGTCCCAAATGGCGTGAAAAATCCAGCAGGCAATGCCGGCCCCGCGCGAAGCCCCTTCGCCGGGGGCGGCGTGTGGCTGTGGCGTGACGGCGCGCCGGGGCTGGCGGAACCCCTTTCCCCGGAGGCCCTGGCCGCCGCCCATCCCTTGTGGGCGGCCGACGTCGCGCGCCTGTCTCT
>DQED01000024.1 GCA_003525525.1 Desulfovibrio sp. | reverse complement strand
GCGTCCAGGCGCTTGACGATGACCTTGTGCTTGGACATGGCCAGCGCCCCCTTGGACAGGCACACCGTGACCACCATGGGCAACATTTCCGGGGTGAGGCCCACGGCCACGGCCAGGGCGAACATGAACGCGCCCATCCAGTCGTGGGTGGTCGCGCCGTTTATGACGAAGACGAACGGCACCATGACGAGCATGAAACGCAGCATGAGCCCGGTGAAGCTCTTGATGCCCTTGTCGAAATCGGTTTCGACGCGCTTGCCCGAGAGTTTCGCCGCGATGCCGCCGAAATAGGTCTTGGCCCCGGTGGCCGTGACCACGGCGGCGGCGGAGCCGGACACGACGTTGGTGCCCATGAAGCACATGGCCGGGTCGCCGAGGCCGGATTCGCCCTCGCGCGGGGGCTCGTCCGCCGGCCGGGCCGTCTTTTCCACGGGCAGGGCCTCGCCCGTGAGCATGGCCTGGTTGATGTGCAGGTCCTTGGCGCGCAGAAGCTGCACGTCGGCCGGCACCATGTCGCCGGCGGCGAGCAGCACGATGTCGCCCGGCACGACCTGGGCCAGGGGAATCTCGCGCTGCTGCCCGTCGCGCAGCGCCGTGGCCGTGGTGTGGACCATTTTCTTGAGCTCCGCCGCAGCGGTGTCGGCCTTGGCTTCCTGGAGGACCTTGAGCACCACGCCCAGGACGGCCATGCCGATGATGACCACGGCCGAGCGGACGTCGTCCGTGGCGTAGGAGATGCCGCCGAGCACGAACAGGAGCAGCACGAGCGGATTTTTCACGGAATCCCACAGCCGGTCCAGGAAGGTCACGGGCTTGGCCGTGACGGCCTGGTTGGGGCCGAACTGTCTGAGCCTGTCCCGGGCTTCCTGGGAGCTCAGGCCCGCAAACGCGGGTTTTTGCTCGGCTGCGGGTTCGTTCAGCCATTGCCCGGAGACGGCGACCTGCTCCCAAAGGCCTTGCAGGTGCCGGTAGACGTCGTAGGCGGAAATCTTGCGCTGGTGGGCCAGGGCGTCGAAGGCGTTGGCTTTCTGGACGAAGTGTTCGAGGCTTTTGAGGAACTCGTCTTCAGGCGCAAGGCGCAACGCCTCGCTTGCGGCATTGGCGTCCGCTTCCCGCGAGGTGGCCTGCATGGGGGACTTGGGGTCGGTCATGGGCGCTCCGGATCGTGCATGGGGATTGCGCTGGCGAGAGACGTTCCCGCCGCTTCTTCCCGGCGCGTCGCGGCCGGGGGGCGATGCCGCCCCGGCCGCGTGGCGTCGGCATTTCTTGAAAACACGGTACCGTTTTCAAGTACATGGATATCCGGTGACGATGTCGTGTGTTGCAGCACTGTCAGGAAGGCTGCGTCTCCGTGCGCGCCTGGCGCAGGAACTCCAGGCAGGCCTGCGCCGCCTTGTGGAAATCCACGCCGCCGTCGATTTCCAGGACCGGCAGGTCGCCGAGCAGGTCGAGGTAGGCGTTCTGGCTGGCGATGGAGGGTTCGGCGGCGTCCTCGAATTCGTAGAACAGGCCCACGTCCTTCATGAAGGCGGCCATGAGGTCGCGGCGGTCGCGCAGGCGCACGCGACTTGCCGTCATGGGCGAGGTGTCCCGCTTCCAGCGCAGCACGACCAGGCCCGCCATGGGGCAGGACAGCTTGAAGCGGCCCTTGCCGAAGCAGTCGTCGATGAAGGCGTCGTACTTGTGCTCCAGATCCCACAGTTCGGCCTGGGGCAGGGCGGAGAAGCGTTCGCGGTCTTCGGCGTCCATGACCGGGGCCAGGTTCGGGTTGTTGAGCACTGTGCCGGGGTTGACGCGCGGCATCTTGGCCACGCCCGTCATGACGAGGCCCGCGCCCTCACGGGAGACCATGACGCGGTCGTTGCTCACGAAATCCGTGCCGTGGCGCATGATTTCCAGGGCGAGCGTGGATTTGCCGGCCCCGGAAAAGCCGGAGATGACCAGTCCCGCGCCGCCTTCGGCCACGCCCGCGGCATGGAAGAGCAGGGCGCCGCGCTTGAGGCAGTGCTCGATGAAGCGGTTGTTGATGAAGTTGACGACCTGGTTGTCGTTGTCGATGCAGGGGCCCACGGCGTAGTTGTCGCCGTGGCCGAAGAGGAAGAGCAGCCCCGTGAGCAGCTTCTTGACCACGCGGCCGTCGGGCAGGTCGCAGTAGGATTCCTTGAGCTTGGTCTTGCCGGGTTCGCGCTGCTTGACGGCGAACGGCAGCTCGAGGTCCGGCGGACCGGCCTCGATGGCCGTGACCGGAATGAGGGTCGCGCCGCCGCCGCCGATGAAGTCGCGGTAATAGTTGGCGAGCTTTTCGATCAGGCCCTTGGAGTTGGAGGAAACGACCACGGTCACGTCGCCGAAGGTGACGTCCAGGCGGTGGGTGATGGGCGCATCGGCGAGGATGGGGGCCATGAGCCCGGCGATGGTGGGAGCGCTTTGCATCAGATGTTCTCCAGCACGTAGTCGGCGTAGGCGCTCGCGGCGTCGATGCCGCAGGCGTCGAGCAGGCCGCGGAAGCCGCCGAAGGCCGAGACTTCGTAGATGGCCGCGCCTTCCGGGGTTTCCACGACGTCGACGCAGGTGAAGGCCATGTCCGGGAACAGCGCCTGCGCCTTGTGCGCCAGGGCGATGATTTCCTGCGAGGGTTCGTGGGGCACGTAGCGGCCGCCGGTGCGCGTGGTGGTGTCCCAGGACGCGCCGCTGCCCTGGCGGGCGTAGGTGGCCAGATACTTGCCGCCGAGAAACGACACGCCGAGGTCGAGGTGGCCGCCGGCGTGGGAGACCATCTTCTGGATGTACATGACCTGGTTGCCGGCCGCCTTGTAGTCGGCGATTTCCTCCCGGGCGTCGGGGGTGTCCTCGATGACGGTCATGCCCCGGGCCTTGGAGGAGAAAAGCGGCTTGAACACGGCCTTGCCGTAAAGCGCCACCGTGGCCGCGGCTTCCTCGATGTCCTCGGTCACGACCGTGGGCGGCATGGGGATGCCGCCCAGGCGCAGCACCGTGGTGCCGCTTAAGCGGTCGATCAGGCGCAGCATGCTGTCCGGGTTGGAGAAGACGGGCACGCCCTTCTGGTGGAGGAAGCGCAGGATCTCCATGCGGTCCAGGGCGTCGGGGGTGTAGGACGGGGCGATCTTTTTCACGATGATCGCGTCGAGGCCGGTGAGGTCGGTCCCCTGGCAAAACACCTTGCCCGTGTCCAGGTCGAGGCGGACCTCGGCCATGTCGATGCACAGGCGAAAGCCCGTCTTCGCTTCCAGGGCGTCCAGGAGACGCAGGGTGGACCATCCTTTGGGGATGCCCACCACGCCGATCTTCTTCATGATTCCTCCCATGGTCTTCTCGCCGTCGGGGCTGTGGTCCGGGGCGGCTTCGCGCCCGGACCGGACACGTCCCGTGCGGGGTCGTCTCCGGCAAGAGGGTCGTTCGCGCCGCCGTCCGGCGACGCTTCCGTGATGGGCCGCGCGCCGGGGCGCGCGGCGGGTTTACGCAACGTCAGTAGCAGG
>DQED01000241.1 GCA_003525525.1 Desulfovibrio sp. | reverse complement strand
GAACATGTGGGCGTTGTCCACGACCAGCGTATTGGCGCGGGGGAAATCCAGACCGGACTCGATGATGGAGGTGCATACCAGAATGTCCGTCTCGCCGTGCCAGAAGCCGTGCATGGCCTCCTCCAGCGCCGTCTCGGACATCTGGCCGTGGGCCATGGCCACCTTGGCCCCCGGGGCGAGGGTTTTGACGTAGGCCGCCACGTCCTCGAGCCCCTGGACCCGGTTGTGGACCCAGAACACCTGCCCCTGGCGCTCGAGTTCCCGGCGCAGGACCTCGCGCAGGAAGGCCTCGTCGCGCTCCACGAGCGCCGTCTCCACGGTCTTGCGCTCGGCCGGCGGGGTTTCGATGACCGAAAGGCCGCGCACGCCGGAAAGGGACAGTTGCAGGGTGCGCGGAATGGGCGTGGCTGTCAGCGTCAGGGCGTCGATGTTCTTCTTGAAGGCCTTGAGCCGCTCCTTGTGCTTGACGCCGAAGCGCTGCTCCTCGTCGAGGATGAGCAGGCCGATGTTCGGGATGGTCACGTCGCTCGACAGGATGCGGTGGGTGCCGACCAGGATGTCCACCTCGCCCCGGGCCACGGCGTCGAGCACCACCTTGCGCCGCTTGGGCGAAACGAAGCGCGAGAGCATCTCCACGCGCACCGGGAAGCCTTCCAGGCGGGCGGCGAAATTCTGGTAGTGCTGCTCGGCGAGGACCGTGGTCGGACAGAGCATGGCCACCTGCTTGCCGTCGAGCACGGCGCGAAACGCGGCGCGAAGCGCGACCTCGGTCTTGCCGAAGCCCACGTCGCCGCAGACGAGCCGGTCCATGGGCTCGGGCCGCTCCATGTCGGCCAGGACTTCGTCGATGGCCTTTTCCTGGTCCGGGGTCTCCTCGAAACCGAAGGTGGCCTCGAATTCGAGGTAGAGTTCGTTGGTCGGGCCGTAGGCGTAGCCCTTGGCCACCTGGCGGTAGGCGTACATCTCGACGAGGTCCGCGGCGATGCGCTCGATGGCCTTTTTCGCCCGTTCGCGCACGGATTTCCAGCGCGCCCCGCCCAGGCGGTCCAGGGGCGGCGAGATGCCCTCCGGCCCCTTGTAGCGCTGGAGCAGCCCCAGGCGGTCGGCCGGCAGGTAGAGCTTGTCCTCGTCGGCGAAGACCAGCAGCAGATAGTCGCCGCCCGTGGCGTCCACGGTCATGCGCGTGAGCCCCTCGAACGTGGCCACGCCGTAGTCGCGGTGCACGACGAGGTCGCCGGGGCGGATGTCGTCGAAGGAGCTCAGGCCCTTGAAGTCCTTGTCGCGCTTGCGCCCGGCGTCGCCCCCGGAGGATTCGGGATGGAGAATGTCCTCGGCCAGGATGCGGGTATCGCGCCAGGAGAGCTCCATGCCGTGGCGCAGCCCCGACAGGAGCGCGAAAAGCCCGGTTTCGCCGGGATGATAGCTCGTGCGAAAGACCAGTCCCTCGGGCTCGATCATCTGGAGGAATTTCTTGCGTGAACGCTCGCCGTGAAAGGACAGGATGGTCTGGCCGTGGCCGTTCCATTCCTTGAGCGCGGCAGTCAGCGTGGTCCAGGGGCGCTTGTCCGAGCCCGGCTTCCAGAACAGGTCGCCAAAACGCTCCAGGGCCTTTTCCTGAAGGTCCGGACCGTGGCGTCCGCGGCCCATGACCAGGTCTTCGAACAGGATGCGCCGGCCCGAGACCAGGGCCTTTCGCGCCATGTTCTCGGGCCACAGCACCCGGGCGTTGGGCCAGGGATAGCCCTGCTCCCGGGTCTGCGCCTCGAAAAAGCGCCGCCAGGCGTGTTCGGCCTCTTCCAGGCGTTCCTTGACGCGCACGGCGTCGCACACGATCCAGGCCGCGTCCTCGGGCAGCCAGTCGGAGAGCGCCGCGGCCTTTTCATAGTAGAGCCCCGGCCACATGCAGCCGTCGCCCGCCTCCACGGCGGCTTCCAGGCGCGCCTTGGCCGCGCGGTGCAGCTCGCCCGTGCCGGCGATGGTGTCCCAGAGCTTCGCCGCCTCTTCCTTGAAGGTCTCCGAAAGCACGGCCGGGGACGCGGGCACGAGCACGGCCTCGGTCAGTTCCGCCAGGGAACGCTGGGAGCCGGCGTCGAAGCGTCGGGCGGCCTCCACGGTGTCGCCGAAAAATTCCAGGCGCAGCGGATCGTCGTAGCCCGGGGGGAAAATATCCAGGATGTCGCCGCGAAGGGAGAATTCCCCCGGCCCCGTGACCATGGGCGCGCGTTTGTAGCCCCAGAGCACGACCTGCTCGGCCACGAGGTCGCGCGGCAGCTCCTCGCCCACGGCCAGGGTCAGGACGTTGCCGTCGAGGGCTCCCCGCGCCGGCCATTTGGGCAGGAGGTTGTCCGCGGAAAAAAGGAAGGCGCGAGGCCCCGTGCCCAGGGCGGCATGGGCCAGGAAGGCCATGCGCCGCGCCCAGAATGCGCCGCTCGGCAGCCCCGGGGCGTAGGACGGCAGGGTCATGACCGTGCTGCCCCAGAGCGTGCCAGGTGCGGCCGGCGCGAGCAGTTCGAGCAGCGCGGCGATGCGCGTCAGTTCGTTGAGCCCCGGGGCGACCACCACCACGGACTGCCGGCGGGCCAGGGCTTCGGCGGCCAAAAACGCCAGGGTGGCCGGTCCGCTTTTATAGACCGAGACGGAATCCGGATTGTCGAGCAGTGCGGCAAGGGGAGTGGTGCGGGACAAGACAGGCCTCGTAAAAATACCGGATGGCCGCCGCCACGGGTGTGGCGGCGGCCGTACGAACGATGGGAAAGACGATGCGTCTACGCCTCACGCGGCGCAAGCAAATACCGGACGCCGCAGGCGCGCCCCAGCGGCAGGGAATCGCAAAGCCGCCTGCGCGCGCAAGCCCCCTGCCGCGATCCGCCTCGTGCGGCGCATGCGACGCCGCGCTAGAAGGAACCGAGCATGTCGCGTTCCTCGCCGGACAGGAGCTTGTTGAGATCGAGCAGGATGAGCAGCCGATCCTCAAGCTTGCCGACGCCGCTGATGTATTCCGACTCCAGGCCGGAAACCACGGGTGGCGGCGGCTCCACCGTACTGGCGGGTATGCGCAACACCTCGGAGACGGAATCGACCACGAATCCGACGATCATATTATTGATCTCGATGACGATGATCCGGGTGTGCTTGTCGTGGTCGCGGGTGGACAGGCCGAAGCGCCGACGCAGGTCGATGATGGGAATGACCTTGCCCCGCAGGTTGATGACGCCCTCGACGAATTCCGGGGCGCGCGGGACCTTGGTGATATCCATCATGCGGATAATCTCCTGCACGCTCAGGATATCGACGCCGAATTCCTCCTCGCCAATGCTGAACGTGACGAGCTGGAGCAGTTCGGCGTCCTGTTTTTTGAGGGTTTCCTCCATGCGGCAAGCTCCCGTTTTGGTTGTGACCCCAGCGCCGACGGCGCATGCGGCCCTATGCAAGCCAACCTATCCAAATACGCCCGGTTTGGGCAAGCCCATCAATCGGAAAATCGCGGCTATTCGCCGGAGGATTCGGCCTTGCGCTGCTCGGGCGTCATGCTCCAGAACGGAAAGCCGTCCTTGGTGCGCCGCACCTTGAGCTGGACATCCTCGTCCTTTTTGACCTTCACGGCCATGAGAATATCCTGGCCGTCCACTTCGGCCCAGGCGCCGACCACCTTGACCTGATCGCCCTCCTTGAGGCCGATGGAGCCGAGGTCCACGAAATCCTTGGGCCCCAGATGGACGATCTCCAGGGTCTTGTCCTTCTTGTCCTCGATCTGCAGGGCGATGCCCGGGGCCATGCCGTCCAGGGGCTTGACCTCCATGATCTTGGCGACCCGGCCCTTGAAGGCGTCGGCCTCCTTGGGGTCGAAGAGCTTGTCGTACTCGCCGCCCTTTTCCCATCCCTTGATGTCCGGGTTGGCCTTGGAGCCGGCAAAGGCCGGCGCGGCCGCCGCGACCAGAACCGCCGCCAACAGCGAGGCGAGCAATGCGCGCATGGGCATCTCCTTGGAACTGTTCCGTATCCGAATCTCAGTACGTTTCGGCACCGCCGCGATACGGCTCCTTGCTCCCGGCGTCAATAGAGGAAGCAGCCATTTTCGTAAATCGTGGTCTCGCGGCCGTCGGCCAGATGGGCGCGCACCCGCTTGGGTTCGGTGTTGACCAGATCCCAGTGCAGGGCCGAATCGTTGAATCCCAGGGCGTCCTTGCGCTCGGCGTCGAGGCTCGCCGGGTCGCCGTCGAACGTGTCGGAGTAGGAGCTTCCCACGGCCACATGGCAGTTTCCGTGCAATCCGCCGAAGTTCTCGTCGTAGAGCGTGTTGGCCATGAAGCGGCCGATCTTGGAAAAGCGCTTGTCCGTGAGCGAGAATTCGCCGAGCCGCGATGCGCCGGGGTCCATGGCCAGCTGCTTGCGCACGAACTCCTCGCCCTGCTCGGCGGCGATCTCCGTGACCGCGCCGTCCTTGAAGGTCAGGCGCACGCCCTTGACGTAGTTGCCGCTGCGGTAGGAAGGCTGGTCGGCGAAATAGCGGCCCGTGGTGCCGCGCCAGTCCGGGGAAGTAAATATCTCGAAGCTCGGGATGTTGTGGCCGGAAAGGCCGAGCCAGCGGCGGTGCGCGCCGGGCGTGACCACGAGGTCCACGTTGTCGGATTCGACGTGCAGCGACCGGGCCTTGATGCTGTCGAGCCAGGCCTTGATTTCGCGGGCGTTCTCGTAGAGTCCGCGCCACACGGCGACAGGCTCGGGGTCCTTGAGGAAGCAGGCGGCCGTCACCTGGGCGGCGTATTCCCTTGCCGTCATGCCGGCCTTTTCGGCGAGCTCCCGGGTGGGATACAGGCACAGCGTCCAGCCGAACTCGCCCTTCTCTTCCCGACGCACCAGGATGTCGCGCAGGGGCTTTCTGGCCACGGCCGCGGCGGCGATGCGCTTGGGATCGATGCCGCTCAAGTGGGTCAGGCTTTCCGGGGCGAGCAGATGCATGGCGCCGTGGACGTTTTCGTGGAGCACGGCCTGCCCCGGCGTCTGGAACACGAGCTGGGCCTCGTCGGCCGTGCCGTAGAAGGCGGTTTCCATGCGCGGGGTGAGCGTCAGGCGCGGCACGGGATTGAGCCCGCGCCCGAGGAGCTTGGCGTAAACGGCTTCGGCCAGGCGCAGGGCGGGCAGCTCGAACTGAACGAGCACCACGTCGCCGGGCTTGTAGGGCTCGACCCGCGACGTGGTCAGGCCCCAGAGCAGGACATCGGCGTATTTGTCAAGTTGGGCGCGCGTAAGCAAGGCATTTTCCTTTTTCCCGGAACCATATCCCGAAAGGCCCGCACGCGGCAAGGACCGCGGGCGCGCGGCGCGGGCCGCGCGCCCGGGGACGGCG
>DQED01000431.1 GCA_003525525.1 Desulfovibrio sp. | reverse complement strand
CGCCGGCGTCCAGGCGGCTTTGGCGCAGCCGCGCCTTGCGGGCCGCGGTCCAGTAGCCCGAGGCGATGTTCTCCCCGACCAGGTTGACCAGGACGGCCGCGCCGTCGAGATGGCGCAGCCAGCCTTCGCCGGTCGCGCCGTCGAAGGGGGCGTAGGTCACGCCGGGCGCAGGCCGTTTCCCGGCGGGCGTGCGGGTAAGCACCACGACCGCGTGGCCGTCGCCCGTCAGGGAACGGACCAGGGCGCGTCCGATAAAACCCGTCCCGCCGGCGATGACCGCCTTCATGGCCGCCTCCTTGCCAAATTCCGTTGAAATATTGGGACTCTTATACGTAATGTGGCGGCAAAGGCAACGGGTGGGTACCTAGTAGGTGAAATCAAGCTGGTAGGAAACGGGCGTGGCCGCGTCGAACGGCCAGAAAAAAAGGCCTTTTTTGAGCCAGGGAGAAACGTCCGGCCGCGTGAGGGCAAGTTCCAAGGTCAGCGAATAGTTCTGCCCCCGCTCCAGACGGTCCCAGGAGCCGAGGTCGATGAGGATCTCGCCCCAGGCCTTGCGGAAAAGCGCGTGCAATTCCTTGTCCGCCACGGCCCCCTGGCCGGGAACGTCGATGGCGTATTCGCCGCCCTTGAGCCGCCGCAGCCGGCTTTCCCAGCGCGCGCGGGAGACTTCGTGGTTCCAGACGTAATCGCGTTTGAGGAAAAGCCTGGCCTTGCAGACGAGGGCCAGCTGCTCGCCGGCCAGAAGCGCTTGGCGGATGGGCTCGATGCCCGTGGGCTCGACCCCGAAGCGCACCCAGATCTTGCCCTCGAAATTGTTGAGCACGAGGTTGTTGAGCAAGAGCTCCTGGGCGTGACATGGCCTCGCGGCCAAAAAAAGGACGGTCGCGGCGAAAGCCAGCGCCCAAAGGCTGCGGCGCCTGAAAGCAAGAGGGAAAAGCATGCCGCTCCTGTCGTTTGCAAAACCGATCATGCGGTATTGGGCCTAATCCAAGCCGCCCGCTTTGACAACCGCAAGGCCCCTCGGCTAACACCCGGCACGGCGCTTCC
Source organism: Desulfovibrio sp. (assembly GCA_003525525.1). Taxonomy (GTDB): domain Bacteria; phylum Desulfobacterota; class Desulfovibrionia; order Desulfovibrionales; family Desulfovibrionaceae; genus Solidesulfovibrio. The sequence goes on along the minus strand of DQED01000431.1, from coordinate 17,131 downwards.
GCCGCCGGACGCATCGCTTATGAAACCCATCCGCCTCTACGTCATCGGCGCCGCCAAGACGCCATTTTTCAAGGAAGCCGCCGCGCATTACCTGACGGCGCTGCGCCGCCACCTGCCGGCCGAGGAAATCGTGGTGCGCGACGGCAAGGCTGCCGACGCCACCCGGCGCAAGGACGAGGAAAGCAAAGCCCTGCTCGCCCGGCTCTCGCCGCGCGATACCGTCATCGTCCTCGACGAGCACGGCCGGGGGCTCACGTCGCGGGAACTCGCGGCCAAGGTGTCTGCGTGCATCGAAGACCCCGGGCGCGTCCCCTGTTTCGTCGTCGGCGGCGCGTATGGCCTTGCCCAGACGGTGCTCGATCGCGCGGACCTGACCCTGTCCCTCGGCCCCGGCACCCTGCCCCACGAACTGGCGCGGGTGGTGCTCTACGAACAGCTCTACCGCGCGGCGGCCATTCTTGCCGGCGCGCCCTATCACCACTAAATTCTTGCAAAAGGCGGTCCGTATGCCCCTGCCCCTGCTCGACGCCGCGTATCTTGCGAAGCTGCGCGCCTATTTCGAATCCGGCGACCTCGCCTTCGACTTCGAAAACGCTTCCGAGGAAGCCAAGGGGGACATCCTCGACTTCCTGGAATCCCTGATGGACCTGGCCGAACTGGCCGACGCCACGGCCACGCGGCTCATCTTCAAGGATTCCTACATGGAAGCCGTCACGGGCGAAAAAAGCGACAGATAGCGCGTCTTCCCCCCGCACGCGTAGGAGGACGTGGCGCTTACGGCAAATCCCGGCGCGTCGCCTTCCGCGCAGGCCTCGCCCGTCATGGCCAGCACGGCCATGGGGGGCGGCGCGAGTTCCTTGCAAAGGGCCAGGAACTGCCGCCAGGGGGTGAAGGCGCGGCTGAGGCACAGCACGAATGCGCCCCGCTCCCGGGCGAGGATGTCCGGCACCGTGCGCCGCACGTCGCCCTCGGCCACGTGCATGCCGGATAGCCCCAGCCGCGCCACGGCCTCGGCGAGAAACACGCAGCGCTTTTGCCGCGCTTCCAGCAGATAATACGGCCCCCGGTCGAAAAACGCCCGCAGCGGCACGCCGGGCAGACCCGCCCCGGCCCCGAAGTCCAGGCAGACCACGGGTTCGCCCACAGGCGGCAATACGGACGCTCCCGGCCCTTCGGCCAGGAAATCCGCCAGATGCCAGGAATCAGCGACCAGCGTCTCCAGCACGCCCTGCCAATCCGCCGGGCCGACCAGATTGACCTTGGAGCGAAACCGCTCCACAAGCTCCAGATAACCGGCCAACAGCGCGGCCTGGGACGGGGCGAGCCGCCGCCCGAGGGTCAGCGCTTCCCGGGAAACCGCGTCGGCGTCGGGCGCGGGCGCATGTAAGGCCATGGCCATTTTCCTCCATCAAATTGACCGTTGCACATTTCGGCCCGTTGCTCTACCAATCGCGGCCGAAAAGACATGCAAAGCTAAGGAGAGGCGAACGTGAGCGCAACCCCCAAACACCTGGCCGTGCTCTTCCCGGGCCAGGGTTCCCAGGAACGCGGCATGGGCCGGGCCCTGGCCGAAGTCTCGACCGAGGCGGCCGAACTCTGGACCATGGCCGAAAAGGCCTCGGGGCTCTCGCTTCGGGAGATCTACTGGGAGGGCGACGAGGCGGCCATGGCCGATACCCGCGCCCTGCAACCGGCCATGACCGCCGCCACCCTGGGCCTGTGGTTCTTCCTGCGCCGAAAGCTCGCCGGCGTCGTCGGCTTCGCCGGCCACAGCCTCGGCGAATACGCCGCCCTGGCCGCTTCCGGCATGCTTGAGGCCGAAGCGGCCCTTGCCCTGACGAGCCTGCGCGGCCGGCTCATGGCCGAGGCCGCCGGCGGCGAAGGAGCCATGGCCGCCGTACTGAAGCTTTCCCTGGACGCCATCGAGGAAGTCGTGCGCGAGGCGGGCGAAGCCGCCGGCCGGCTGCTCGTGGTCGCCAACTACAATTCCCCGGGCCAGTTCGTGCTGTCCGGCGACAAGGCGGCCATCGAAGCCGCCGCCGCCCTGGCCAAGGAGCGCAAGGGCCGGGCCGTGCCGCTGGCCGTCAGCGGCGCGTTCCACAGCCCGCTCATGGCCGCGCCCGCGGCGGAACTGGAAAAGGCCCTGCGCAAGGCGGGCCTGCGCAGCCCTGCCGTGGCCCCGGTATTTTTCAACGTCACCGGCGCGGCCGAGCCCGACGCCGACAAGGCGCTTTCCCTCATGTGCCGCCAGATGACCTCGCAGGTGCGCTGGATCGACACCATGGCCAACCTGCACGCCGCGGGCGCGCGGACTTTCGTCGAACTCGGCCCCAAGGGCGTGCTGGCCAAGCTCGCCACGGCCAACCTCAAGGGCGTGTGCGACGACTGCACGGCCGTAAATGTTGCCGATCCGGCCGGCGCGGCCGTCCTGGAGGCGTAAGCGGCATGCGCGCAACGACCCATTTGCGGGAGCTTCTGGAAAAGGCCCTGGCCGCGCGGGATCTCGTCTGGCCGGAAAAGACCACCATCGAACCGCCCCGCGACAAGGCCCACGGCGACCTGGCCACCAACGTCGCCATGGTCGCTTCCAAGCAGGCCAAGATGCCGCCGCGGCAGCTGGCCGAAACCCTCCGCGAGGAACTGCTCGCCACAGGCGGCGACATCGCCGCCGTGGACGTGGCCGGCCCCGGCTTTTTGAACGTCACCTTCGCGCCGGCCTTCTGGCAGCGCACCGTGCTCGAGGTCGCCGCCGCCGGGGACGCCTACGGCGAGCTCGCCATCGGCGCGGGCACGCGCATCCAGGTGGAATTCGTCTCGGCCAACCCGACCGGCCCCCTGCACATCGGCCACGGCCGCGGCGCGGCCGTCGGCGACACGCTGGCCCGGGTGCTGCGCGCGGCCGGGTTCGACGTCGAGACCGAATACTACATCAACGACGCCGGCCGGCAGATGCGCATCCTCGGCATGTCCATCCTCTACCGCTACCGCGAGCTGCTCGGGGAGCCCGTGACCGAGCCCGAGGACTACTACCGGGGCGAATACGTCAAGGAACTGGCAAAGGAGCTCATCGACCGCGACGGCAAGGCGCTTCTCGAGCTGCCCGAGGCCAAGGCCACGGACGTGTGCCGGCTGCACGGCGAAAAGCGCATCCTCGACGGCATCAAAAAGGATCTGGAGGACTTCCGGGTCCACCACGACGTCTGGTTCCCGGAATCCACGCTCTTCGCCGCCGGCGCGGTGGACCGCACCTTCGCGGAGCTCAAGGCGAAAAAACTCGCCTACGACAAGGATGGGGCCCTGTGGTTCGCCACGACCAACTTCGGCGACGACAAGGACCGCGTGCTGGTCAAGTCCGGGGGCGAACTCACCTATTTCGCTTCCGACATCGCCTACCACGACGACAAGTTCCGCCGGGGCTTCGACATCGTGGTGGACATCTTGGGCGCGGACCATCACGGCTACGTGCCGCGCATGAAGGCCTGCGTGGCCGCGCTCGGGCGCGATCCCGAAGCGAGCCTCAAGGTCATCCTGGTCCAGCTCGTCAATTTGCTTAAAGGGGGCGAACAGATCGCCATGTCCACCCGGGCCGGCAAGTTCGAGACGCTCGCCGACGTGGTCGCGGAAGTCGGGGCCGACGCGGCGCGGTTCATGTTCCTGTCGCGCAAGTCCGACAGCCACCTGGACTTCGACCTGGACGCGGTCAAGCAACAGTCCATGGACAACCCGGTCTACTACGTCCAGTACGCCCACGCCCGGGTCAAGTCGCTTTTCGCCAAGGCCGCCGAACGCGGCTTTTCCCCGGCTCCGGCCACGCCGGAACTGCTTGCGCGTTGCGACACCTCCGAGGACCTCGAGCTGCTCAAGCTCCTGGAGCAGTACCCGGACACCATCGCCGCGGCCGCGCGGACCTTCTCGCCCCATCTGGTGAGCTTCTACCTGCGCGACCTGGCCGGCAGGCTGCACCGCTACTATACCGTCAACCCGGTGCTCACGGCCGGGGACGACGCCCTGGTCGCGGCGCGGCTGCACCTGCTCGACGCCGTGGCCGCGGTGGTCAAAAACGGCTTGCGCCTGCTTGGCGTGTCCGCGCCTGACAAAATGTAGGCGGCTTGACATTCGCGCGCCTTTGGCACTTATGCTCGGGCCAAGGAACCGAGCCGCATGAAGCTTCTCAGCCGATTCAACGTATCCCAGGACAAGGGAGGACCGAAAAAGTTCTCCATTGAAATCAGCATGTCCGGCGTCATTTCCGTCGGCATCGTGGTCGTGCTCGGCATGTGCTGGGTCTTTATCCTCGGCATCCTTGTCGGCCGCGGCTACAAGCCCGAGACCGCCGTGCCGCAGATCGCCCAGATGATGCCGACCACCGAGCCCAAGCAGCCCGAGGGCACGGCTCCGGGCGCGCCGCCCACCGTGCTCAAGCCCGAGGAACTTCAGTTCATGGAGGACCTGCACGACAACAAGAGCGGCGAGGTGGTGGCCGATTCCACCCAGAAATCCTCGGCCGACGGCAAAAAGCCCGCGGAAGCGCGCGCCACGCCCATGGGCTCCGCCCAGGCCCCCATGGCGATCCCTGCCCGGCCCGCGCCCGTGCCGGCAGCGGCTAACGCCGTTCCGCCCGCGCCGGCGAAGCAGGACGCCGCCCCGGCGCCCAAGACGAAAACCGCGGTCGAGCCCAAGGCGCCGTTCGAGAAGAAGGAGGCCGGCAGGTTCGCGGCCACCTATCAGGTCGCCTCGTTCCCGTCCAAGGAGCAGGCCGACACGATGATGAAAAACCTTTCGCACAAGGGGATTACCGCCTCCATCCAGGAGGCCAGCGCCGGCAGCCGCAAGGTCTTCCGCGTCAAGGTGCAGTTCAAGGGCACCGAGGCGGAAATCGCCGACGGGCTGCGGCGGACAGGCGAAAAAGGCCCTATACTTCTCGGCAAAAAACCTTTATAAGGATCGCCCGCTTTCGCGGCAAAATCGATGCATAAAGAGGACCGCCAATGATCCCAGGCTCTTTCGTCCCCACCAAGGCGTTTTTCACCAAAGGTGTCGGCCGCCACAAAAATAAGCTCCAATCCTTCGAGCTGGCCCTGCGCGAAGCCGGCATCGAAAAGCTCAACCTCGTTTACGTGTCGAGCATCTTTCCGCCGCATTGCCAGCTGATCACCATCCCCGAGGGCGTGAGCCTCTTGAGCCCCGGCCAGATCACCTTCTGCGTCATGGCCAGAAACGCCACCGACGAAAAGAACCGCCTCGTGGGTTCGGCCGTGGGCATGGCCTTCCCGGCCGACAAGTCCAACTACGGCTACATTTCCGAGCACACGGCCTTCGGCGCCGAGGAGCAGGAGATCGGCGACTTCGCCGAGGACCTCGCCTCCACCATGCTCGCCACCACCCTCGGCATCGACTTCGATCCCGAGACGGCCTACGACGAGCGCCGCCAGACCTACCTCATGAGCGGCAAGATCATCGATTCCGCCTCCATGCCCTGCGTGACCACGGGCGAATCGGGCATGTGGACCACGACCATCTCCGCGGTGGTGTTCATTCCCTAAGCCCATGTCCCAGGCGGCACTCTTCGCCCCCGGGTCGGCGGCCACGTCCATGCCGGAGCACGGCTGATGGACGCGGCCGCCCGGGCCCGGGAAATCGTCAAGCGGCTGCGGCCGCTCTACCCTGTCCTTACGCCGGCGCTCGACTATCATAGCGCCTATGAGTTGCTTGTGGCCACGGTCCTGGCCGCCCAGTGCACCGACGCCCGCGTCAACACCGTCACACCCGAATTCTTCCGCCGCTGGCCCGACCCCGCCGCCCTGGCGCAAGCCCTGGTCGGCGACGTGGAGGACGTCGTCCATTCCACGGGCTTTTTCCGGCAAAAGGCAAAAAACCTCGTGGCCGCGGCCAAGCTTATGGTCTCCCGCCACGACGGGGCCGTGCCGGACACCATGGAAGCGCTCACGGCGCTGCCGGGAGTCGCGCGCAAAACGGCCAACATCGTACTGTCCAACGCACTCGGCAAAAACGAAGGCATCGCCGTGGACACCCACGTGCGCCGGTTGTCCTTCCGCCTGGGCTTGACGTCCTCGGACAACCCGATCATCATAGAAAAGGATATGATGCCGCTTTTTGCGCGCAAGGACTGGGGGGCGATCAACCACCTGCTGGTCCTGCACGGCCGGGCCGTGTGCAAGGCCCGCTCGCCCCGTTGCGACGCTTGCGCGCTCGGCGACATCTGTCCGAGGCGCGGACTCTGACCGCGCCCATGGCCGCCGCGCCATCGTGAACAACCCGTTTTCCGGTTTGCAACCATAGCGCCGCCATGTGACGTTCCGGGCCGGCCCTGCCGGACTTCGTGACGGCGGCACCCGAGGGGTCCATGACCGCCGTGCCCAGCTCCGCTCCTTCCACCCGACGCGACCGTCTGGTTCTTGGCTTCGTCTTCCTGCTTTCCGGCGCTTCGGCCCTGCTGTTCGAAACCCTGTGGCTGCATCTGGCCGGGCTGGTCTTCGGCGTCGGCGTCTATGCCAGCGCGCTGGTCCTTTCGAGCTTCATGGGCGGACTCGCCCTCGGCAACGCGCTGATCTCCCGCTTCGGCCGCGACGTGACCGATCCGGTGCGCTTCTACGCCGCCATGGAACTGCTCGTCGGGGCCTGGGGGTTGCTGCTGGTCCTGTGCTTTCCCCTGCTCACGGTGTGGCTCGGGGCCATGCTGCACCCGGCCCTGGACAAACCCATTCTGCTCAATTCCCTGCGCTTTTCGTTTTCCTTCCTGCTTTTTCTGCTGCCGGCCACGGCCATGGGCGTGACCCTGCCGCTTCTGGTCAAGGCCCTGGCCGGCCGGCCCGGGGAATTCGGCCTCGCCCTCGGCCGGCTGTACGGCGTCAACACGCTCGGCGCCTGCCTTGGCGCGCTGCTCGGCGAGACGGTGCTCATCGCGCCGCTCGGGCTCTCGGGAACGGGCTGGTTCGCCGCCGGGCTCAACGTGCTGGCCGCCGTCGGCGCGCTGGCCGTTTCCGCGAAATTCCGCGAAGAGCCCGCGCGCGCGGACGACGCGGCCAAGGCCGCCCAAGAGCCGCTGTCCCCCCGCGCCAGAAGGTTGCTTGCGGCCGGCTTCCTGTCTGGCGCGGCCTTTCTGGGCCTCGAAGTCGTTTGGACCCGCTTTCTCCAGCTTTTCGTGCGCTCCACAGGCCTGGCCTTTGCCGTGATGCTCGCCGTTATCCTGGCCGGCATCGGCCTCGGCGGCGCGTTCGCGGGCTGGTGGCTGCGCCGCGAGGCCGACGGACGCCGCATCACCGCGCCCCTGATCCTTTGCATCGGGGCCGCCGCCCTGGTCTCCTACCGCCTGTTCGAAGCCGCGGCCGGGGTGTCGCTTGGCGTCTACCAGACCGTGGACTGGCGCTACGTGGCCGTGCTGTCCCTGGCCCTGATGTTCCCTGCCGCCTTTGTCTCGGGTCTGGTCTTCACGACCCTCGGCGAGGCCTTCCACCGCGAAGTGGGCGACCGGGCGCGCTCGGCCGGCCTCGTGGCCATGGCCAACACCCTCGGGGCCATGCTCGGGCCTCTTGCCGCCGGTTTCGTCCTCCTGCCGGTCCTCGGCATGGAATGGAGCCTTTTTGCCTTGTGCGCCGCCTACGTCCTGCCGGCCATGCTCTGCCTGGGCAAGGCCGCACCCTGGCCGTCGCCGCGCGCAAGCCGCCCGCTCCAGGCCGCCGGCGTCGCCTTCGCCGTGTGCCTGGCGATCTTCCCCTTCGGTTCCATGGACGGCTATTTCAAGCGCGCCTGCGCCGACTTCTTAAAAGACGGCGAAAAGCTCATCGCCACCATCGAAGGCGTTACCGGCACCCTGCAATACCTCCGCCAGGACTACCTCGGCCAGCCCTACGCCTACCGCCTCGTCACCGACGGCTACTCCATGTCCTCCACGGACCGCAGCGCCAAACGCTACATGAAGCTCTTCGCCTATTTCCCCGAGGCCGTGCTGCAAAACCCCAAGTCCGCCCTGCTCATCTGCTTCGGCACCGGCTCCACGGCCACGGCCCTGACCGAGGACAAGCGGTTCGCGTCCATCGACGTGGTGGACATTTCCCAAGACGTCCTAAACGGCGCGTCCATCGTCTACCCCAAGCCCGAACGCAATCCCCTGGAGGATCCCCGCGTCCGCACCCATGTGGAGGACGGCCGGTTCTTCCTGCTGGCCTCGAGCAAGAAATACGACATCATCACGGCCGAACCGCCGCCGCCCATGATGGCCGGCGTGGCCAACCTCTATTCCCGGGAATACTTCCGGCTCATCCGCGACCGCCTGGCCGACGGCGGCATGGTCACCTACTGGCTGCCGGTGTTCGAGATATCCCCGCAGGACGCCAAGGCCATCCTCAAGGCCTTTTCGGAAGCCTTCGAGCACGCCTCGCTGTGGATGGGCGACAATTTCAACTGGATGATGGTCGGGGTGAAAAAGCCCAAAGGCCCCAAGCCGGAGGCGGATTTTTCCCAGCCCTGGGACGTCCCGGACACCGGGGAGGGTCTGCGCCGCATCGCCGTGGAGAAACCGGCCCAACTCGGCGCGCTTTTTATGCTCGACGGCAAGTCCCTGGCCGACTACCTCGGCGACGCCAAGCCGCTCACCGACAACTATCCCAAGCGCCTGCGGGGCTATCCGGACAGCCCCGAGGTCCAGAAACAGTTTCTGGCCGCACACAACGAGCTCATGGACGCCATGGCCGCCAAGGCGCGCTTCGGCGAGTCGGCCGAAGCGGCCCTGCTGCTGCCGCCCGCCGTGCGGGCCGAGGCAGAGGCCTGGTTCGAGACGCAGCAGATCATGAACACCTACCTCAACAACATGCTCACGCCGCCGCCCTCCCTGCCGGCCGTCAACTATGTCCTTTCGGGCACGGACCTGCGCGTGCTGCCGCTTTGGCTCATGAAGTCCGACGCCAAGAAACAGGCCATCGTGACCAGGGAACTGGCCGCGGGCATGGCCCCCACGGCGGAGACGGAGTTCCAGCTCGGCATCCGCGCCCTGGCCGAGCGCGACTACCTGCTGGCCGAAGCCAAGCTCCGGCGCGCCCAGGACCTGGGCTATCCGAGCAACCTCGCCCCGGCGCGCGTGTTCGTGCTGTGCCTCGCCGGCCGGCTGGCCGAGGCCGAAGACCTCGCGGCCGTGGCCTTCAAGGGCGGCCAGGCCAGCGTCGCGGCCAAGTCATACATGGACTGGCTGGCCCGGACCTTCGGCTTCAAGAGCCCGTTCTAGCCCCTGCGCCGGCTGCGGCCCTGGCGTCGCAGCCGGTGTCCCGCGCGGCTGTGCCGCAATCGACGCCGCCTATCGTTTGCAACGCAACACATCGGATCAATCGATTTGACCACCCCCGCGTCCCAGGGACTATGCTTGGCGGCAAAAGGAGCTCCCATGGACACGACGCTGGATTGCCGGGGACTTGCCTGCCCCGGGCCTGTGCTGCGCTGCAAGGATTGCGTGGAAAAAGAGGCCCCCAAGACCCTCACCGTCACCGTGGACAACCAGGCGGCCAAGGAAAACGTCACCCGGTTCCTCGGCATGCGCGGCTACGCCGTCGCGGCGCAAGAAGCCGACGGGCTTTTCACGCTGACGGCCACCGCCTCCGGCGACGCCCCGCAACCGGTCCCGGCCCCCGCGTCCCCCGCACCGCGTCAGGCAGCCGCCAATCCCAGGACGGCCGTCTTCATCACCGCCGATACCGTGGGCCGGGGCGATCCCGAACTCGGAGCCAAGCTCATGGTCAACTTCGTCAACACCCTCCCCGAACTTGGCGAAAGCCTGTGGCGCATCATCCTGGTCAACGGCGGCGTGAAGCTGGCCGTCGCCGGCAGCCCGGTCCTGCTAAAGCTCAAGGAACTGGCCGCCTCGGGCGTCTCTCTTCTCGTCTGCGGCACCTGTCTGGACTTTTTCGGCATTCTGGACAAGAAAGAAGTCGGCGAGACGACCAACATGCTTGATGTGGTCACAAGCCTCGCTCTCGCGGACAAAGTCATCCAGATTTGAACCGAGCGGCCGATGCCCGGCGGCCGTTTCCCTTTTGTACGACGCCGGCTGCGCGCCGCCCGTTTACGGCGCGCGGACGCTGCGGGCGACGTCCGGACGCAGGAGCCGTGAAAAGCCGCATGCAGGATGAAAGCCCGACCACAGAATATCTTCCGGCCCGCCGCCTCAGCCGGGAGCGCATCCTGGAAATCGCCCGGGAGATTTCGCAGTCTCCGGCGGCGTGGTCCCTTGGCGTCGTGCCCCTGGCCATAGCCATCGTCAACGAAACGCGGCAGATCGTTTACGCCAACGACCGCTTCGCGGCCCTGGCCAACGCAGCTTCCCCGGAAGCGGTTCTCGGGATGCGGCCGGGCGAGGCCCTGGGCTGCCTGCATGCCTACGAAAGCGAAGGCGGATGCGGCACCACGCGCTTTTGCCAGTACTGCGGCGCGGCCAACGCCATCGTCAAAAGCCTTGGCGGCCAGCGCGCCACCCAGGAATGCGCCATCAACCGCAAAAACGTCACCGAACTCGATGCCCTGAACCTGCAGGTCTGGACCTGCCCCATGGAACGGGGCGACCAGCGGCTCGTGCTCAATTCCATTCTCGACATCGCCCACGAAAAAGCCCTGCGGACCTTCGAACGCATCTTCTTCCACGACGTCATGAACGCCGTCTCCGGCATCAAGGGCATCCACGAAATCATCGCCCCGGAACTGCCGGACCGGTTCATGCCCGACATGGATCTGCTGCGTCGGGCCATCGAGGACATCCAGAACATCATCGAGACGCAAAAGGACTTCCTCTCCGTCGAAATGAAGGAATATTCGCCGGCTTTCGCCCTCTGCGACACCCGCGAGGTCCTTTCCTACCTGGCCTCCTACTGCCAGTCGTTCACCTTCGACGCCTCCCGGACCATCCTCGTCGATCCTTCGTCGCCGACGCTTCGCTTTTCGACCGACCTGCGCATCCTGCAGCGCGTGATGGTCAACATGATCAAGAACGCCCTGGAAGCCTCGCGTCCCGGCGAAGCCGTCACCCTCGGCTGCGAACAGGGAGAAGGCGGCGTGGTCCTGTGGGTCCGCAACAACGCCGTATTGCCCCGGGAAACGAAAATGCGCCTGTTCCAGAAAGGCTATTCCACTAAAGGGTCGGGCCGGGGCTTCGGCACGTACAGCATGCGTCTGTTCGCCCGTCAGTGCCTGGGCGGCGACGTGGACTTCGAAAGCGCTCCCGAAACCGGCACCCGCTTTTTTCTCACCCTGCCGGGGTAAACGGCCCCTCCCCGCCCCTTATGGACGAAACAGCCTCCATGCGCCTCAACAAGGCCCTGGCCGACGCCGGCGTGGCTTCGCGACGGCAGGCAGACGCACTGATCGCCGCCGGGCGGGTGACGGTCAACGGGACCGTAATCACGGAAATGGGGTGCAAGGTCGATCCTGGCCGCGACGCCCTGGCCGTGGACGGCAAGCCCGTGTCCCTGCGCCGCGGAGACGCAGACCTGACGCTCATGCTGCACAAGCGCCCGGGCTGCGTGACCACGGCCCGCGACCCCGAAGGCCGGCCCACCGTGTTCGACGCCCTGCCCGCGCGCTTTCGCAAGCGGCGGCTTTTTTCCGTGGGGCGGCTGGACTATTTCTCCGAAGGACTGCTCCTGCTCACTACCGACGGCGAACTGGCCTTCCGGCTGGCGCATCCGCGCTGGCACATGGCCAAACGCTACCGCGTCACGGTGCGCGGCGCGGTCGGCCCGGAAACCCTCGATTCGATGGCCCGCGGCATGACCCTGGCCGAAGGCGAGGCGCTCGCGCCGGTGCCGGCCCGCATCGTCAAACGCCTCGGCCCGGACCGCTTCGTGCTGGAAATGGAACTCTCCCAGGGCGTCAACCGCCAGATCCGGCGCATGTGCCGCGACTTGCAGCTTACGGTGCTTAAGCTCGCGCGCATCGCCCAGGGGCCGCTCGCCTTGGGCGAACTGCCGCCCGGGGAATGCCGGGAGCTCGCGGCCGGAGAACTGGCCGCCCTGCGCCGTGCCGTTGGGCTCGAGGGAGAACACTCGGATGCGATGCGCCCGCAGCCTGCCTGCGAAAACGCCGCACGCCCAGCGGAGCGGCCGCAACAAAAACGCCGCGCCGCACCCCCGATTCGGGAGCGGCGCGGCAGGTAAAACCGGACGCCTCTTGCGCTATTTGGGCAGGTCGTGTCCCTTTACCGGGACGTTGTCGCGGACTTTGGCGTCCTTGGGCGGGGTGAAGGCGAACAGGCTATCCGCGAGCTTGGGATTAACCACCACGCCTTCGAGGCTCAGGTCGTTGGTGTTGGCGTAGAAATCCTGGATGAAGATGCGGGCGATCATGTCCGTGGACAAATCCACCCAGACCTTGGCCAGCACGAGCCCGGGCTCGGGTTCGCGCGGGGCGAGCTGGAGCACGGCCTGTCCCGGCCCGGCCTCCTCGGGCTTGCCTGCGGCGACAAGGAAATCCTCGGTCAGGTTGGCCTTGCCCGTGAGGAAGCGCAGCATGGTCTTGGAGCCGATGATCTCCTGCACCGCGTAGCGGTAGGCTTCCTTGTCCTCCTCGAAATAGTCCCAGACGGCGTCCTTGCCGACGACAAGCAGTTCCTTTTCGGGTTTGAGCGTCTCCCAGCGCACGAGCACGGGCTTCTTGAAGAGAAAGGAGCCGGAACGCTTTTCCGTGTCGCCGCTGGCCGCATTGCGGATGGACTGGCTGAAGTTGGCGGAAAAGGCGTTGATAGTGGCGTACTTCTTCTGGATGCGCCCGGCGAGCTCCGTGGCGTCCACGGCCAAGGCCGGCGCGGCACAGAGGGCGAGCAGGCACAGGGCCATAAACAGCGGCAGGAGGGATGCCTTCGGCGACCAAAGGGCTTCGCCCTTTGGAATCCCTTCTCGGGGGGCGTCACCCTGCGCGCGGCATGCAGTCTCCATCACTCGTCTCGTCTCCGATAAACTATCCATAGTTCCTTTATCCACTGTTGTTACGCTCCCCCTTTCGGGGTGGTCCAGGAGGGGCCCTCGGCCCCTCCTGGCCGCCGGAGGCATTTCTTCTCTCTATCTCTCCCCTCTCTACGCATACCCTTCGATAATCTCCCGCAGCGCGCCCATGTCGGGTTCCCGGGTCGCGAGCGGCGTTTTCGCCCCCGCGCCGAAGGCCGGGCGGTCGTTGGCATACAGGATGCCGATGGGGATGCGCTCGCCCCACTCCATGGCCCTCTCCAGGGCGGCGCGGGGATCGGACGGGTCGTGGTCGTCGCCGAGCTTGTAGCAGCGCTCCTTGTACCAGGCGTAGGTGTTGACCTTGTTGAAGGAGACGCAGGGCTGGAGCACGTCGATGAGGGAAAATCCCGGATGGCGCGCCCCGGCCGCGATGAGTCCGGCCAGGTGGTCGATTTCGCCGGCAAAGCCCCGCGCGACGAAGGAAGCGCCCATGGTCACGGCCACGGCCACGGGATTGAAGGCGTTCGAAGGAGCGCCGTGGGGCTGGGTCTTGGTCTTCTGGCCCTTGGGCGTGGTCGGGCTGGCCTGGCCTTTGGTCAGGCCGTAGATCTGGTTGTCGTGGACGATGTAGGTGATGTCGATGTTGCGCCTAAGCGCCGCCAGGAAGTGGTTGCCGCCCTCGCCGTAGGAGCAGCCGTCGCCGGATTCGGCGAACACGGCGAGCTGCGGGTTGGCCAGGGCGATGCCCGTGGCGGCCGGCAGGCAGCGGCCGTGCAGGCCGTTGAACACATTGACGCGGATGTAGTGCGGGGCCTTGGCCGCCTGGCCGATGCCCGTGGAAAAGACCGCCTTGTGGGGCGGCAGCCCCAGTTCCACCAGGGCCTTGACCACGGCCTTGCGGATGGAGAAGTTCCCGCAGCCGGGACACCAGGCGGTTTCGAATTCGCCGTAGTCTTGCGCAGTCACCATGGCGTCCTCCCTATAATCTTTCCAGGATGTACGCCGCCGTGAGCGGCAGCCCGTCGTAGCGGTTGACGCGGCCGTCGAAGGCGTAGCCCGTTTCGCGGCGGATGAGTCGCGCCAGCTGGCCGGCGAAGTTGCCTTCGACCATGACCGCGCGCCGGGCCTTGCGCAAAGTCGGCAGGAAGGCGTCCGGCGCAAACGGCCAGACCTGGGAGAAATGCAGCACCGCCGCTTTTTCCCCTTTTTCGGAGAGTGCTTCGGCCGCTTCCAGGGCCGCGCCCAGGGTCGAGCCCCAGCAGGCGAAAAGCGTCGCGCCGTCGGGGTCGCCGTAGACGTCCGGGGGCAAGGCGGCCTGGGCCAGGCCGGAGAGCTTGCGCATGCGCTTGTCCTGCATGGTCACGCGCACGGCGAGATCCTCGGTGATATGGCCGTCCGGGGTGTGTTCGTCGCTGTCGAGCACGACGGTCGCCTCGCAGAATCCGGGCACCAGGCGCGGCGAAACGCCGTCTTCGGTCACGGCGTAGCGGACGTAGCCGGCCGGGTCGGGAACGGTCGTCAGCGCCCGGGACACGACCGGCAGGGCGTCCAGGTCGAAGGGCGCGACGTCGCGGTAGCTGTCGGCCAGGAACTGGTCCGTCAGGATGAAAACCGGCGACTGGAAGCGCTCGGCCGTATCCACGGCCCGGTGCGCCAGATGGAAGCACTGCTCGATGGAGCCGGGCGCGAAGATCGCGCGGGGGAATTCGCCGTGGCCGGCGTGGAGGACGAGGTCGAGGTCGGCCTGCTCGGTGCGGGTGGGCAGGCCCGTGGCCGGGCCGGGACGCTGGGCCACGACGATGGTCACCGGCGTCTCCAGCATACCGGAGAGGCTCACGCCTTCGACCATGAGCGCGAATCCGCCGCCCGAGGTGGAGACCATGGGCCGCGCGCCGGCGTAGGACGCGCCAAGGGCCATGATGACGGCGGCGATCTCGTCCTCGGCCTGTTCGCAGACGATGCCCATGCGGTCGGCGTGGTCGATATACGTCTGGATGACCGAGGTGCCCGGGGTCATGGGGTAAAAGGAGCAGAAATCGATGCCCGCGGCCATGCCGCCCAGGGCGATGGCTTCGTTGCCGTGGAGCATGACCCGTTTGCCGCGCGCAGCGGGCGGGGCCAGGCAGGCGAAGGAGGCCTTCTGGGCGCGCGTCCAGTCCGCGGCCGCCGCGAACACCTGGCGGTTGGCGGCGACGACGTCCTCGCCCTTCTTGCCGAATTTCTCGGCGACAAGCCTGGTGAGGAAGGCCGGGTCCAGGCACAGCAGCTCCCCGAGCACGCCGAGGGCCGCCATGTTCTCATAAAGCGGCTTGGGACACAGTTCCTTGTAGGGAATGGCCAGTCCCGGCAGCCCGCCAAGGCCGTGGGCCGCGTCGGCGAGGACCAGGGCGCGGTCCGTGAGTTGGTTCTTATGGATGGCCAGGGTGTCGGTGGAAAGGGCCACGAGCAGGTCGATGCCCTCGGTCGGCGCAGCCACGGTTTCGCTGTCCACGCGGATGGCGAAGGTGTTGTGGCCGCCCCGGATGCGGGACTGGTAGTCCTGGGTGACGACGATGGCGTAGCCGGCGCGCACCAGCGCCCGCGAGAGGAATTCCCCCACGGTCACGAGCCCCTGGCCTGCTTCGCCGCCGATGACGATATTGATGGAGGATGCGCCCATATGTCTCGCTCCCTTGTGCAAAAGGACAGCCGCCCGCGACGGGCGCGGGCGGCCGGGGTTGGACATATTATTCGAAACGCTGACGTCAGGCGGCGGTGGTCGGCGGCACGTAGACCCGCGCGGCAAGGTCCTTGTCGAGCATGAACGCCCCGCCCGGGGTCTGGTCCACGAGCTTGAGCTTGGAGATGACGTCGGCCACGTTCGCCTCTTCCTCGACCTGCTCGTCGATGAACCACTTGAGGAACGAAGCCGTGCCGTGGTCCTTTTCCTCGATCGCCAGGTCCATCAGCTTGTAGATGCGGGCCGTGACGCCTTCCTCGTGAGACAGCGCCTCTTCGAACACGGCCAGTGGCGAGGCCCAGTCATGGGGCGGCGCTTCGATGGCCTGCAAAATCACACGACCGCCGCGCTCCACGATGTAGTTGTAGAACTTCTCGGCATGGAACTTCTCTTCCTGGTCCTGCACATGCATCCAGTTGGCGAACCCCATGAGGCCCTTGTCCTCGAAATAGGTGGCCATGGACACGTACAGGTAGGCGGAATACAGTTCCCAGTGTACCTGGTCGTTGAGCGCCTTCACCATGGTCGGGGACAGCATGGGGCTAGTCCTTTTTCCACAGGCCGTGAATGTTGCAGTATTCGCGGGCGTAGACCTTCTCGGCCTTGACGCAGAACGTCGCCTCGGGGGTGTCGCCGGGGTTCAGGAACTGGCGGTAGGCCTTGCCGTCGGCGACCAGCTCGATCCACTCGATCCANNCGCCGACCTTGACCAGATAGCCGTCGGCGGTCTTCTCGATGACCGGAACATGTTTCTCCTTGGAAGCGTCCACGGTGTTCTCGGTCATGAGCTTCATGGGCTGCCCGCAACAGACCAGTTCGCCGTCGCCGCCATGCAGGACCTCGACGATATTGCCGCACACTTCGCACTTGTAGATTTCCAGCTGCTTAGCCATTTGCTACACTCCTTCTGATCCCCGATAGTCTTTTCTCGCGCGGGCCGGCCGGGGAGAACCAGGCGCGCGGAGCGGGCGACACCTTATGGTTCCATAAACCACTTCCCGGCTCTTTGCGCAACCCCCCGGGCGCAACGGAAACACCTTCGCAACGGCTGTCCCCGCAGCCGTAAAGATTTCCCCCAACCGACCGATGACAGGGACAGGAGGCCCAAGGGGGCCCCGTGGAGAAACCCCATGCACACAGCGCGAACGCTCCTGCCCTGCGTCCTGGCGGCATGCATCGCCGCCGCAAGCCTTGTCGAAACCCGCGACACGGCCGAGGCCGGCATGCCCGCGCCGCTGCCGACGCAGATTCCCATCCGCGACATCACCGCGCCGCCGACGCCGAACACGCCGACGACGCCCTTCACGCCGGCTCCCGCCCCGGCAAAGCGCCGACGGGTGAAAAAGCCGCGCAAGCGCCAGCCGCGTCCCGCGCCGCAACAGTCCGCGCCAAAGGCCCAGGCCCCGGCCGGGCCCAAGCTCGAACAACGCTACGAACCGCCCACGGAATCCATCATTCCCCTGGACCCCGTGCC
>DQED01000320.1 GCA_003525525.1 Desulfovibrio sp. | reverse complement strand
GCGGGCGTGGCGGCGCAGGGCGCGACGCTGCCCCCGCCGGCGCTGCCCGGGGACAAAAGCCTGGAAGCGGCGCTGCGCGCCAGACAGACCCAGCGCAGCTTCGAGACGCGTCCCTTGCCCGGGGAGATCCTCTCCGGGCTGTTGTGGGCGGCCAACGGCGTCAACCGCCCCGAGGTCGGCAAGCATACGGCCCCGACGGCCATGAACCGCCAGGAAATCGACGTCTACGTGGCCAAGGCGGACGGCCTTTTCCGCTACGAACCCAAGGAGCACCGGCTGGAACGGCTCTCCCCGGAGGACCTGCGCGCCGCCACGGGCAAGCAGGCGTTCGCGGCCACGGTCCCGGTCGACCTCGTCTACGTGGCCGACATGGGCAAGGTGGCGGGCGCGACGCCCGAGGAGAAGGCCTTCTACGCAGGGGCCGACACGGGATTCGTCAGCCAGAACGTCTACCTCTACTGCGCGGCCATGGGGCTGGCCACGGTGGTGCGGGCGAGCTTCGACGGCGCGGCCCTGGCCAAGGCCATGGGGCTTCCGGACGGGCGGCGGATCACGCTTGCGCAGAGCGTGGGTTATCCCAAGGCCTGACATCACGCTTTACTTATAAAGTGTGTTCGTGTATACTGAATCGTCGCAAAATAACTGCTGATGTCCGCAATCCGGGAGCGCTATAAGCGCAGCGTGATTGTGCAAAAAAGCACAAGCACGCTGCTGCCTCGGGCCGCACGCGGCACGCCACACGTGATAAATCAGGCAAAAGCGCTTTGTTGTTGACAGTGCCTTGCCCGAATCGCTACCTCCACTACCATCGCAAAGCCGTTACGGTCGCGGGGCGGCGCGTCGCCGCCGACGCAAGTCACGACCCTCTGGCATTTTCCCCGCATTTCCATACAAAAGGAGTCAGCATGGAAAAGCTCAGCTACCAGGAAATGCAGCGCATCCTCATGGATGAACTGCGCCTTATGCACTATCCCATCGCCGTCAAATACTTCTTCGACCAGGCCGAGCTCGACGCCTTCAAGGCCAAGGGCGGCTACTACCTGCCGGCCAAGGCTCTGACCTTCTGCCAGGCCGAAATCGGCGCGCGCATGGAAGGGATTACGGTGCTCATGGGCAAGGAGCAGCTCGGCTGCGGCAACGCCAAGTGCGTGTTCGGCTGGAAGGAGATCGACGAGGCCGAGATCAAGGGCCACCTCAAGTACGTGCGCGACATGGAGCAGGCCGAGCGGTTCGTGCGCAGCAAGCCGCGCCTGAAGCAGGAGTTGCTGTCCGTGGTGGTTTCGCCCCTGGCCGATGCGCCGTTCCCCCCGGACACGGTGCATTTCTACTGCGACAACATGCAGGCCTACCACCTGGTGGTGGACTGGATGGCGGCGCGCGACATCCACCCGCTGCGCCCCAACATGACCATGAATTCGGCGGCCTGCGCCGGCAACGTGTTCGCGTTCAACAGCGGCGAGGCCAACGTGTTCCTGGCCTGCAGCGGCAGCTACAACGCCGGCAAGACCGAGCGCGGCGAGATCAACGTGTCCATTCCCGGCGCGGACATCGGCCTCGTGGTCGCGCGGCTGCTGGAGCGCAAGGCGGCCACGGGCGGCGCGTCGGTGACGCGCGTCGGCCATCCCTTCCCCGGCGCGGACATCTGCAAGAACTGCCCGCTGATCGTGTTCAAGAAGGTCGAGGCCCCGGCCGTCGCGGACTGACGCCGCGCCCCTTCGAGAATACGGCGGGAGGATGTAAGCAACAACAACGCGTCGCGCGTGTTGCCCCCGAAGAAGTCGTTGCCTTTTTCGAGGATGCGACACGGGGCGCGACGGCGGACGGCGGCAAGAAAGCGGCCCTGCGGGGCCGTTTTCTTGTCTGACTGCGACCCCTCGTGCGGCGTGCGGATCAGTGCATGTTGCTGAAAATATAATGGTATTTTGTATCTTCTTTGGTCATGTGCTCCATGATGATGTCATGGATGATGTATTGTAATATGTCTATGGGCGATATGTCTTTCGGCGAATCATTTTGCAAGAGATTGACGCATTGTTGCACCAGCCGTGAGTGTTCGGCCGCATGTTTGTCGATCTCCGGGTAATTCTCCGAGCGGAGAATCGCTTCCTCGTCTAAGAAGTGCTTTTTTGTATTGGCTAAAATCTCTTTGAGAAGGCTTTGCGTCCCCTGTGTCGTGTTCTTTGTGAAGATATGCTGCAGGAGGTCGTTTGCGAGACGGATCAAATCCGCGTGCTGTGAGTCGATGAGGGGGTTCCCGGAGGTGCATGTGTCGCTGTATGCGATTTTTAATGTTCCCATGCCGCCATTTGTTTGCTCTAGTCGATATGTTTCATCGATTGATTTGAATTTGATGCGATCACGTCCTTCGTGTTTTGCCTGGTAGAGAAGCTCGTCTGCTTTTCGTATGATGTAATCCGGTGTCGTCTCTTTCGTGCAGGTAAGGGATAGTGTCCCGATGCTGACGGTTACCGTTTCGGACACGTGTGACCCGCTGTGTGGAATGGCCAATTGGGCAATGGTTTTTCTGATGTTTTCCGCCACGCCGACTGCGCCAAGGAGATTGGTGTCCGGCATGAGGCAAACGAACTCTTCTCCTCCATACCTGGCGGCGAGGTCCGTCGGCCGATTGAGGCTTTGTGCGATTGCCTGCGCAACCCGTTGCAGGCATTCGTCGCCTTTGACGTGGCCGTACGTGTCGTTATAGTATTTGAAGTAATCGATATCAAGCATCGCAACCGACAGCGTCGTTCCGGAGCGCGAGTGCCTGCTGCATTCGTAGGACAGCATCTTGTCGAAATGGCGGCGGTTTGAGATTTTTGTAAGCCCATCCTCGTTGGTTATCGCTTCGAGCTGCTTGTTTGATTCCTCCAACGCGAGTTCCATAAGTTTTCTTTCCGTTATATTCTCGTGGGAAACAACGGCTCTTGTCGGGCCTTGGCACGGAAATCGGGTGACTCTGGCCAGAAACCACCGTTGCTGGCTGGGAGAATGGCAGGCGTATTCCATGGTGAACAGCGACTTGTTTCCGTTTAAAACGTTTTTCAAGCCTTCGGCGAATGTAAAGGCGTCGCTGTGGCAACTGCTTGCAGCGCTTTCGCAACTGGTTAAATAATTCACCCCTTCGGAAACCCGTTCCGGGGCGATCCCGTTTGACGAAGCGAAATCTCGCCACGCCTTGTTGGTGAGTATTATCTCGCCATGTTCTTCGATGAGCGCAATATTGGCCGTAAGCCCGTCCAAGGTGGATTGCAGGAACAGCTTGGAAGTCTGCAATTGGTTCGAGAGCTTTTGATTGACAAGTATGATCAGACCGAAAGTCCAAAGGGTGCTCGTGGTCATGAGGAGAAGATACGAAAGGACCAATGGAGATGGTTTTTCGAATACAATCGGCGCCGACGCTGTGAGGAGAGGGAGGAGCGCCAACGCCGAGAACCAAAGGGCGTTGACCAGAAACAGGATCTTGAGAAAATGAAAAATGATGTTGCGCTCGTGCGGGGCGGTACGTCTTAAGGCGGTCACCGAAAGAATGGAAATGAGGGCGCAAGCAAAAGACGTGGTGGTCCTGCGCAGAGGAATGCTGTAATTTGCATACGTGAAATACAAAAGACAGAGGGCTGACAATGAAATAGTGAGGTAGAGGAAGAATTTTTTTATACTTAAATTATTGAACTTCGCGCATCCAATGTATATGAATGAAAAACACAGAATGAAAGATAAGTTATAAATGAATACGACAACAAGATGGATGGCGCGTATGTCTCGAAATAAAAATATAAAAAATCCGAAGACGGAACATCCGCTTCCAATAGTCCACCACCCGAGCCCTTCTTCGTGTTTGCTGACTCTATGCTGCAAGAAAAATGCAACAAATTGTGTGCAGCAAAAAATTCCGTAGCAAATAGCGAGTGTTCTTATGTCAATATTTACAAGCATGATTGAATGCTATGGCGGGCTCTGATGCAGTGAAGAAAAAACGTTGGCGGCACTTGAAAGACTTCCTTGACTGGAAGACTCCTGCCATAGGGGGGTGGATAAGTAAACAATAATTTGGAGCGTTCCTTTGGGAATGCTCATTGTCCTCTTTCGATTCCCCCGTTTGCGCGGCACGGGTACGCTTGGAAGGGCCTCCCGGTTCGCATCGGTCGCGGGCTGGTCGGACGGAAGAACGCGGACGCGGCGTGCCGCCCTGCAAGAAGCAGGGCCGGGCAGAGAAAATGGAGCCGGGAATGGAGGGGCGAGCGGCCGGCCGGGACTCAAATCCTTTCGCGCACGATGGCCCCGAGACCCGTGTCGAGCATACGGGAGGCGATGGCGCGGGGGGTGTCGTCCGGGACGTTGCTGCCCATGCTCGGGCCCAGGCGTTCGGCCGCGAAATGGCCGGCTGCGAGCGCGGCCACCATGTCCGCGGTGGAGGAAGGGTCGAAGCGGGTCAGGTATGCCGCGCGCTCCCACATGCGATCCGAAATGCTCATGGCACGCCTCCAGGACGGTGTTTCGAAAGTAACGCCGTCCGCGACGGCCGGCAAGGGGGACGCCGATATCTCGGCGTTGTGGGCAACGGACGTAATCCTGTGGTGAAAAAAATGTAACCGCCGGAGAAAGGCGTGCGGAGCAACAACGGACGCTCAAACGAAATCGCTTGTGCTGGCGCCTGGTTGACCGCATTGCCGGAGACCGAGGCCGCTGGCACGCTTCTGGCAACAATGAAGGCGTTGGCTTGGATCGTCACCGGGAGGTGTACCATGAGACGTTTGATCGCCATCACTGTCCTGAGTCTGGCCCTTGTCGCCGCGGCCGATACGGCCCGAGCCCTGACCGTGGCCGGACCGGGATTCGCCGTGAGCCTGCCCGTCTATGCCACGGTGGGCCCGCCGCCGGTCTACGTCGCGCCGGCCTATGTGCCGCCGCCGGCGGTCTACGTGCCGCCGCCGGTCTACGATCCGGGCTTCAAGCAGGTGGCGCGCGCCTACGTCACGTTGCGCACCTGTCCGGGCGACGGCTGTCCGCCCGTGACCACGCTCACCCGCGGCACGCCCGTGCTCGTGCTCTCCTACGAAGGCCCCTTCGCGCTGGTGCAGGTGCCGGATTCCCCCTACGAGGGCTGGGTGCGCCTGCGCCACCTGACGCCGTAACCGGCCAAGCCCCCCTACGCGCACACGGCCCGGGTCACGCCCCGGGCCGTTTTTTTCCCGGTCTCGCCGGGAAGCGCCGGCCGGCAGGCGGCGAAATCCGCATCCCTGGCATCGAGCGCGGCGAAAAGCGCCCGCAGTTCGCCGTCCGGGTGCTCCATGCGCGCATTCGCCCGGACATGGCGGATGAGATCCTCGCCCATGGCGAAAAGCCCGGCGCGCAGATCGCGGCGGTAAAGCCGCACCTCGTGCGCCGTCCCCCCCGCCGGGCCGAAAACCACCAGATAGCGCTCGGGCACGGCTTCGTACACGGCCGCCTCCCAGATGCGCCCGGGCAGCGGCACCTCCCGCACCATGGCCGTGACCGTCTCGTGCACCGCGCCGCGCGCCACGACGAACTCCCGACGGGCGAAGCCCCGCCGCGTCAGCCGGACGTCGTGATAGACCAGCAGCCGGTCATAAAGGCGCTGGCGCAGAAGATAGCAGGCCAGGGCCGCGACGCACAGCAGCCCGCCGGGGATGGAGAGCCACAAGGGCACGGCGGCGAGTTTCGCCGCCAGCGCCTCGCCCCAGCCGGCGACCAGGGCCAGCAGCTCCACGGCCTTGCGTCCGGCCGCCGCGAGCACGCCGATGCAGAAATCGGCGGCCTTGCCCAGAAACGCCCACAAGGCGGTTTCCAGATGGCCCCAGAGGTCGTCCACGCTCCACCTCCCGGCGCGCCTCGCGCCATGGCGCAGGGCGACGCCGCCCAACGCATTCCGCCCGAAAAGGGGAGAAAAACTGCCACAGCGCCGCGCAGCGTCACGGCGCGAGGATTACCCTTGCGCGCCCCGGCACCTTGGGCTACACCCGCCGCGCCCCGCAGGCAACATCCCCCCTTGCCCTTATACCGTCATCCGGATACCAGGACAGCATGCGAAATAGCGCCCGTTCCATCGTCGCCAACCTCGGCCTGCTCGCCTTTGGCGCGGTTCTCTTCAGCTTCAGCGTCAACGCCGTCATCGTGGGCAAGGGGCTCATGGCCGGCGGCCTCTCGGGCGTGGCCCTGCTGCTCTATTACCTGACGGGCGTCGGAGGCCCGGGACTGCTCTATTTCCTGTGCAACGTGCCGCTGATGGTCCTTGGCTGGGTCAGCCTGTCGCGCCGGTTCATTCTCTATACGCTGTTCGGCATGGGAAGCGTCAGCGCCCTCATGCAGCTTCTGCCCCAGCGCACGCTCATCGCGGACCCGCTTTTGGCCGCCATCTTCGGCGGCGCGCTCATGGGCGCGGGCTCGGGCATCATGCTGCGCTCCCTGGGCTCGGCCGGCGGCACGGACATCCTGGCCATCTGGCTCAACCAGAAATACAACATGCGCATCGGCCAGTTCAACTTCTTCTTCAACCTGGCCGTCTTCGCCGCGGGCCTGGCTTTTTACGACCCGACCCTCGTGCTCTATTCGATCATCCTGTCCTATACCAACTCCCAAGTGATGGACTATTTTCTGTCTCTTTTCAACCAGCGCAAAATGGTTTTCATCATTTCCGACAAAGCCGACGTCATCGCCCGCGATATCATTTACAATCTGAAACGCGGCGCAACCTTTCTGCACGGCGCGGGCGCCTACACCGGAAAATCAAAACGCGTGATCCTCACCATCACCAACACCGTGCAGATCAAGCGCCTGGAAGAACTGGTCTTCGACCACGATCCCAACGCCTTTTTCGTGGTGGAAAACACCTTCAACGTGCTCGGCGAAGGCTTTTCCCGGCGCAAGGTCTACTGAGCCCCGGCGGCAAGACGCACCAGCCGC
>DQED01000318.1:1851-24633 GCA_003525525.1 Desulfovibrio sp. | reverse complement strand
GCCGTAAGGCCCGACGCCGCCTGCGCCGCGCCCGTCCCCTGCCCCGCGTCGGCGCGGGGTCTTGCCCTGTCGCCGGATCTTGAAGGAATACGCCATGTCCCAGGAACAGCGCCGTTCCGTTGCACACCGCCTGCGCCGCGCCGTCATCGGCGAGGAATTGAGCCTTGCCGACCAGTCCATCTTCCACAAACTCTCGCTCATCGCCTTCTTCGCCTGGGTCGGCCTCGGCGCGGACGGCCTGTCCTCGTCGTGCTACGGCCCGGCCGAAGCCTATCTGGCGCTCGGCAAGCACACCTTTCTCGCCGTGTTCGTGGCCTTTGGCACGGCCGCGACCATTTTCATCATCAGCGCCGCCTACTCCCAGATCATCGAGCTCTTCCCCACCGGCGGCGGCGGCTACGTGGTGGCCTCCAAGCTCCTTTCGCCCAAGGTCGGCATGGTTTCGGGCTGCGCGCTTTTGATCGACTACGCCCTGACCATCACGCTCTCCGTGGCCAGCGGCGCGGACGCCGTGTTCAGCTTCCTGCCCGAAACGTGGCTCCCCTACCGCCTGCCCGTGGCCGTCGCCGGAGTGCTCGCGCTCATCGTGCTCAACCTGCGCGGGGTCAAGGAATCGGTCATGGCCCTCGTGCCGATCTTCATGACCTTCGTCGTCACCCACGCCGTGGTCATCGGCTACGGCGTGTTCGCCCACGCTTCGGACATGCCGGCGCTCGTGGCGCGCATGGGTCAGGACGTGTCCGCCGCCCACGGCGAACTGGGCATGCTCGGCATGCTCCTGCTCGTGCTGCACGCCTACAGCATGGGCGCGGGCACCTACACCGGCATCGAGGCCGTGTCCAACGGCCTGCCCATCCTGCGCGAGCCGCGCGAGAAAACCGGCAAGCGCACCATGCTCTACATGGCCCTGTCCCTGTCCGTGACCGTTGTCGGGCTCATCGTGTGCTACCTGCTCTTTTCCGTGCGGCCGCAGGACGGCAAGACGCTCAACGCCGTGCTGTTTTCCGCCGTCACCGACGGCTGGGGCCAGGGGCTCGGCGGCGGCTTCGTGCTGGTCACGCTCGTTTCCGAGGCGCTGCTCCTTTTCGTCGCGGCCCAAGCCGGCTTCGTGGACGGACCGCGGGTGCTGTCCAACATGGCCATCGACCACTGGCTACCGGCCCGCTTCGCCCTGCTCTCCGACCGCCTCGTCACGCAAAACGGCATCCTGCTCATGGGCGCGGCCGCCCTCGTGCTCATGCTCGCCTCCCACGGCTCGGTGGACCTGCTCATCGTGCTCTACAGCATCAACGTCTTCATCACCTTCGTGCTGTCCCAGTGCGGTATGGTGCGCCACTGGTGGCAGGTGCGCGGCCAGCGCGTCCCCTGGAAGAAGGGCCTGTGCCTAAACGGCCTCGGGCTCGTGCTCACCGCCTTCATCCTGGTCATGGTCACCTGCGTGAAGTTCTTCGAGGGCGGCTGGGCGACCCTTGCCGTGACCGGGGCCCTGGCCGCGGCCGCCCTGGCGATCAAACGCCACTACGACGCCGTGGGCGCGCGCATCAAAAAGCTCGACGTGCTGCGCGCCGTGATCGATCCGCAAAACCCCTACACCCCGCGCATCCCGGAAAACGCCGAACCGGACGCCGAACCGGACGACACGGCCCCGACGGCTGTCATCTTCGTCAACGGCTTCAACGGCCTCGGCATCCACACCCTGCTCTCCGTGGTGCGGCTCTTCGGCAAGGACATCCAAAACTACGTGTTCGTGCAGATCGGCGTGGTGGACGCGGCGGTCTTTCGCGGCGCGGCCGAACTGGCGCGGCTCAAGGCCGGCATGGAGCGCGCCCTCGCCACCTACGTGGAGCTCATGCGCGGCCACGGCTACCACGCCGAGGCGCACTGGGCCGTGGGCACGGACATCGTGCACGAACTGACCGCCCTGGCCCCGCCCCTGCACGAGCGCTTCCCCCGGGCCATCTTCTTCGGCGGCCAGCTCGTGTTCGAAAAAGAGACCTTCGTCACGCGCCTTCTGCACAACTACGTGGTCTTCACCCTCCAGCGCCAGCTCTACCGCATGGGCCTGCCCTTCGTGATCATGCCCGTGCGCCTGGACAAGCCCGGCTGGGACTGAGCGCCCCCGCGCGGCGATTGCCAAAAGCGTCAAAAAGAAAAGCCCGGCATGGCGCGGCGTTGCCGCGAACGCGTCCTGCCGGGCATAAACCGGCCCTTGCAATCGACGCGGGCGGGCGTATGAAGGTAGCGTCTTTCGGGGGACTTAAGGGGGCTTTTCTCCCGCGCCGCACAGGGAGCGGCCGGGCCGTTTTCACACTGTATCCATTCCGTCTTGCTGGATAAAATGACGCTTTCCCCAGCCTGGGAGCTCGTGCGCGGCATCGAGCCCATGTCCTTTTGCGATTGGCCCGGCAGGCTTTGCGCCGTGCTTTTTTTCGGCGGCTGCAACCTGCGCTGCCCGCACTGCCACAACGCATCCCTGGCCTTCGCCAAGGGCGCGCCCCTGCCCGCGGCCTCGGTGCGCACCTTCGCCGCCTCCCACGCCAAATGGCTGGACGGCTTCGTCGTCACCGGCGGCGAACCGACCCTGACCCCGGGTTTGGCGGCCTTTGCCGCCGAACTCGCGTCGCTTGGGCCGGACGTCAAGATCGATTCCAACGGCATGCGGCCGGACGTCCTGGAAATGGTGCTGACGCGCCATCCCGGAGCCTGCTTTTCCGTGGACGTCAAAGCGCCGTTTTCCAAGTACGGCCTGGTCACGGGCGGGGCCGTGACCGCGGCCGAGGCCGCCGCGCGCCTGGGCGAGGTCTTCGCCCTGGCCGCGCGCCATCCGGGCCGCTTCGCCTTTCGCACGACACTCGTGCCGGAACTGTCGCCAGCCGACGTCAGGGAGATCAGGGAGGCCCTGCCGCCGGGACATCCGCTCACGGAGCAGCCGTTCCGCAAGCCAACACCGAGCAAGGGGGAGGAAGGGAGCCATGCCGATACAGATCCGGAAACGCGACGGGTGCCTGGAAACCTGGTCCACCCAGCGCATCGCCCAGGCGATTCTCAAGGCCCTCAAGGCCAGCGGCATCCAGGACCCGCTGCTCTCCACGCGCCTGGCGCACAAGGTCGAAGCCAAGCTTGCCGATAACGACGTCCCCGAGCAGGAGGCCGTCCAGGACGCCGTGGAGCAGGTGCTCATGGAGTCGCGGCTTTTCGCCGTGGCGAGGCGTTACATCGTCTACCGCGAAAAACGCCGCGAACTGCGCGAACAGAAGGCCGCCTACCTCGACATCGCCGACGTCATCGACAACTACATCGCCAAGACCGACTGGCGCGTGGCGGAAAACGCCAACATGACCCACTCGTTCCAGGGGCTCATGCTGCACCTCTCCGGCACGGTGCAAGCCCGCTACGCGCTCGGCAAATATCCCCAGGAAGCGCGCGAGGCCCACGACCACGGCTACTTCCACATCCACGACCTGTCCTTCGGCCTCGCCGGCTACTGCGCCGGCTGGAGCCTGCGCGACCTGCTGCTCGAGGGCTTCAACCTGCCCGGGCGCTCCTGCGCCGGCCCGGCCAAGCACTTCGACGCCGTGCTCGGCCAGATGGTCAACTTCCTCGGCACGCTGCAAAACGAATGGGCCGGGGCGCAGGCCTTCAACAACGTGGACACCTACCTCGCCCCGTTCGTGCGCGAGGACGGCCTTTCCTACCGCGAAGTCAAGCAGGCCATGCAGAAGTTCGTCTTCAACCTCAACACCACCTCGCGCTGGGGCGGGCAGAGCCCATTCACCAACCTCACCTTCGACCTCGCCCCGCCCAGGCATCTGGCCAAGGAAGGCGTGATCGTGGGCGGCGTCATGCGCGACGCCGTCTACGGCGAGTTCGGCGACGAAATGGCCATGATCAACAAGGCCTTCCTCGAGGTCATGGGCGAGGGCGACTACCACGGCCGCATCTTTTCCTTTCCCATCCCCACCTACAACATCACGGCCGACTTCCCCTGGGATTCCGACATCGGCACGCTGCTTTTGGAACTGACGGCCAAGTACGGCGCGCCCTACTTCCAGAACTTCATCAATTCCGACCTCTCGCCCGAGGACGTGCGCTCCATGTGCTGCCGGCTGCAGATGGACCTGCGCGAGCTGCGCAACAAGGTGGGCGGACTTTTCGGCGCGGGCGACCTCACGGGCTCCGTCGGCGTGGTGACGCTCAACCTGCCCAAGCTCGCCTACCTCGCCCAGGGCGAGGAGGATTTCCTGGACCTCGTGGCGGAATACGCCGAGCTGGCCCGGGACGCCCTGGAATTCAAACGCAAGATGATCAGCGACAACCTGGAGCGCGGGCTTTTCCCCTGGACCAGGCGCTACCTCAAAAACGGTTTCAAAGGCCATTTTTCGACCATCGGCCTGGTCGGCGGCCACGAGGCCTGCATGAACCTTCTCGGCAAGGGCATCGAGACCGAGGCGGGCTTGCGGCTCATGACCCGGGCGCTCAACCACCTGCGCGCGCTCACGTCGCGCTTCCAGGAGGAAACCGGCAACCTCTACAACCTGGAGGCCACGCCGGCCGAGGGCACGAGCTACCGCCTGGCCAAGATCGACAAGGCGCTCTACGCCGACATCCGGGCCTCGGGCAACGGCACGCCCTATTACACCAATTCGACCACGCTGCCCGTGGGGCTCTCGCGCGACGTCTTCTACGCCCTGGAGCACCAGAACAAGCTCCAGCCGCTCTACACCGGCGGCACGGTCTTCCACACCTACTTGGGCGAAGCCGTGGCCGACACCGAGGCGCTCAAGTCGTTCATCGTCAAGGCCTTCACCATGACGAAGATTCCCTATCTTTCGATCACGCCCACGTTTTCCGTGTGCAAGACCCACGGCTACATCAAGGGCGAACACCACGAATGCCCCGAGTGCGGCGCGCCCTCGGAGGTGTTCACGCGCATCGTCGGCTACTACCGGCCGGTGTCTTTGTGGAACAAGGGCAAGCAGGCGGAATACGCCGAGCGCCTGACCTACGGCGAGATCTGCTGACGCCGCGCGTCCCGGGGGAAAGACGCCTTTCCCCCGGGGCGACTCCAGGCACCTCCTGCATCCGCAGGAGCGCGCCGCAGGCACCGGGAGGGCTGGAAAGCGGCAAAAGAGGACGAAAAAAATGAGCGGCAAGTCCCTGCTGTCGCAGGTTCTTGCCGCTCTTGAAATCTTGGCGTCCCCAAGGGGATTTGAACCCCTGTTAGCGGCGTGAGAGGCAAGGTGCAACCCGGCGTCTTCCAGTGTTTAAGCGGCTTCCTGCCTGCATTCCCAGACTCCAAATACCGCCAAAAGCACCCAGGACTATATCCACCACTATATCCACCTCAAGGGTGAAAAGCGTCTTAGACGAACCGCAAGGAACATTTTTTGCTTGTGCGTGGTCGGCGTCGAACCATGTGAAAAAATCCTTCTCCTCTCCTGCGTCTGAGTTATGCTACTTTTGACATAAGCAGTTGGATTCATTGACCGCCATTCCCAGCCGTTGCCACTGCCCAGCCCATCCAGACCCTTGCTTGTCACCTAATTCTCACTGAATTGATCTGGATTTACCCTCGACTTTTTTTGCTTCAAATTTTTTCGGCAATCATCTCAGTGGGGTAGGGGTCATCGTCTGAGGTTTTGGGGGTCGAGTCTGGGTAAAAAACCCGCGTGGGCAGTAGGTACTCTGTAAAGAGGCCCAGGCCGAGCTTGGTCCACGCCACCACACCCACCACCCCGGGGGGGCCTATGGGTCCATGCTGCAACTCGCCTCTCGCGCAAGCACTCTCTCCGCATCAGGTTCAATAGTGAACCACAAAGTTCATCTATGTGCAGATATAGTTCGACATCAAACCTATTGCAGTCCTAGCAATGAATATGTATATGATGAGCAAGCAAATTACTTCAGGGAGGATGGCATGACGAAATGTTTTGAGTGCGGCAGCGATTTTGCCAGTGAGTCCACGGTGTCTCTTGAGTTCAAGGACGACCATTCCGATCTTGCTTACTCTATCCAGGCTTCTTCTGGTAGCATCTGCCGACGTTGCTTCGCCGAGGCCCTTATCGCCTCCTTGTCGGTGACGGTGCTTGTAAAGGCTGACGAAGAGGAGTCTGTGGCCGCGTAACCGTTGCCGCTCCATCCGCTCAAGGGCCGTCTGGATTCGTCCAGGCGGTCTTTTTGTTTGGGGCGTCAGCGAGTGGAAAAGGTGTGGAGAAGCACTTTTCCGTGGCTTTGGCGCTGGGGTTGTCAGCCCAAGGCCCCCGAATGCCAACCCGCCATCCCGTCTTCTTCTATAAAAAAGATGACGAGCTTGTTTCTGTGATTGTTCAGCAATCACGACTATTTAGGCTCACCTATGGCCGCAAGCCGTAAAATCGTCCTTGATTCTCGTCTTCTTTTTCGCCAGAATCGATTCAACATGACGAGATTGGAGGCCCGAAAATGAGCGCAAAGAACCACGGCAACAACCCCAAGGCCGGCGACGTTATTACCGTCGAACCCATCAAGTCGGTGAAGGACATCCAGACGATCAAGAAGCTCCTGGCCGACAAGCCCAGAGAGTCTGCCTTGTTCGTGGTCGGGATCAACACCGCGCTCAGAGCTTCCGACCTCCTGAAGCTCACTGCCGGTCAGGTCCGGTCAATCCTGGCCGACGAAGACGGTGGATTGGTCCGGGAGACGAAGACCGGCAAACGCCGTCGAGTGATCTTCAACAAGGCTGCCCGTGAGGCCCTGTCTCGACTGCTGGCGACCAGGGACTTCGACAACGCGGAACCGATCTTCACGGGGCAGCGTGGGCAGATGTCGGCAAGTTACCTGTGTCGGCTGGTCAAGGGCTGGTGTGAGTCGGTCAACCTCAAGGGCAACTACGGGAGCCACTCCCTACGCAAGACGTGGGGCTACCATCAGCGCGTGACCTTCAACGTCGATATCCCCACTCTAATGGACGCCTTGGGCCATAGCACACAGAGACAGACGCTCACGTATCTGTGCATCCAGCCCGAGGAGATCAAGAGCGTCTACGCCAACGAACTGTAAGTTCCGCCGACCATACCAGCACAAAGGCCGTCTGCTCCAAGCGAGTGGACGGCTTTTCTTATTTCCATCGTTCCAGCCGCAGACGCCAATAAATCACTAACAACGACTGCGACCGCTACTCTGTGTGCTATGCTCTTCTTTGAACAGTGAATGAACTTTCCCCAAAAGGAGACACGATGTTGAATGACTTGAAAGCCAAACCGCATCCATTGCGCGACACGTTCCGCAAGGCTGGCTTGACTGCTGGAGACGTAGCGAAGGCCATTGGCCTTAGTCTCGGACGCACTCAGCAGCTACTTGCGGGAAAGGATCGGACTACGGCTAAGACAGAAGAGGCACTTCAGGAGCTTGCTAAGCTCTGTGAGGCCGACAAGAGCGACTAGCAGGCAACAGCGCCTCTTTCCCTTGGCTACGGGCGGGTCATCAAACGAGACTCGCCCTTTTTCACAACCAACCTGTAAACGCCCCAGGAGGCAACGACAATGGCCCTTACGACCGTTTCCGTTCGAGTTGATGATGGACTCATTAAGGCTTACGACGCTCTCGCCAAGCGTCTGAGGGTTACAACAGCACACTTGTTGCGAGAGACACTCTTCCTCGGTTTACTCCACGTTGACCCCAGCCAACCCGGTAAGGTTCGCTTCGTTGGAGGACAATAACCGATGACAACCAAAGAACTGCTACAAGCAATCCTCATCGACATGCTCCGCATCGAGACGATGCTCTTACGCAACCAGCTTCATGGAGTCGAGGAGTTCAAACACAAAAGTGCCCTGTAAGACGGGGTGAACGAAGTCATGGTTTCGACATGACCTAGACATCGGGAAAAAATCTATTTTGCCCATGAAGCCAGTAAATACGTCAACTCGCTAAACTACAACAATGCGTCTGAACACTACTAGACGCAATCCTTTCAGGAGCATCCAAAATGAGGAGGAAACCGCCAATGAGAAAAGTCAACTGCGTCACCGATTGTCGGGAGGAGCCTTACGGCCTGCCCGTCCGCACACTGGTCAAGGACACAGTCAAGCTCGGCTCCGTGGACGTCGAAGTCCGGCTTGGCCCCGTCGCTGGGGAGTCCGAATACGCCGTTCTGACGCGCCTTCCGGGTCAACGAGCGTGGTCTGAGTCCTGGCGGCTCGGTGAACTGGCCGGCTTCAAAGAGGAGTTCGCCAGACATAGCCAACCGATCCACTACCAGCGATACCTTGCGGCCATTGACGAGCTTGTGACTCGTGCTGCGAGGATTGAGGCGGCTATGGGCAAGAAAGCGGCGTAGAAGCCGCCTCTTGCCTTTTCACCGACCAGCCTTACTCTTTCCGACCCTCACCCCGTAATCCCCAAAATCAGGCCAAGGAGGGCCACAGATGCAGGCAGCAGAGACGCTCCCAGTGGGAGTACTACGCGCAAAGGCTGAGTCCCTGGACAATTCGATCCTGTTCGACATCCACAAAGACTACGAAGCTATGCCAGCCTTCGACATCGTTTCGACCGTTCTTCAAGCAATATCGCCACACCTTGGCCTCAGATTGAAGCGTGATCTGAAGCTATACAAGCGGAATCTCAAGACAGTTCTGGTCAATCTCTTCGTCGCCTGGGACAATCATCACTCAACTTGGGTGGCCTACAGCCGTGACTCCAACCAGTACAAGGCCGGCAGCCGCTACAACAAGCTCGGCATCAGCCGGGTTGTGATCCAGATCATGGACGCCCTCCGGGCTGCTGGACTCGTGGAAACGGTCAATGGCTTTAAGGACCGGGGCACGGGAATAGGCAAGACCAGTCGGATGCGGGCGACAGACACTCTTGCAGGGATATTTTTCGACGCTGCCCTTGTAAGAGCCTTTGTAGTCCGGGAGGTTGAAGAGATCGTCCTCCGTGGCCCCAAGGCCAGCAAGCGGCCGGGCCTTGCGCTTGAATACGAGGACACGGCCAGGACCAAGGCCATGCGCCGGGTCATCCGCAGGATCAACGAGGCCCTCAGGGCTGGCAACATCACCTTGGACATCACTATAGCTGAACGCGAAGCCTTGAAGCTCCGACTCGGCCACGAGATCGACCAGACCCGGACCCAGCTTCAGCGGGTTTTTAACGAGGGCTGGGACCGTGGCGGCCGGCTGTATCGACACTGGGCGCAAGAGTTACCAAAAGAGTTCCGGCCAAGGCTGCGGATCAATGGGAACAGAGTCACCGAGCAAGACTACGGCGGACTCCACATCCGCCTCCTCTACGCGATCAGCGGCCAAGGCCAGCCAGATGGCGACGTGTACGCGATCCCTGTCCTTGCTGGGGCCTCGGCAGACACATGGCGGGACAAGTGCAAAATCGTCTTGCAAGCGGTTATCAACGCACCAGATATGGAAAATGCCGTGCGAGGAGCGGTAAAAGGTCTGAACGACAAAGGTCTGAAGACAAACAGGAAGGAAGTCGAGTGGATGGTTCAGGCTCTGAAAAAGAAGCACGAGCCTGTAAAGCAATTCTTCAACTCTGGATACGGCTCTGCTCTTCAAAAGACCGACAGTGACATGGCCGTCGATATCCTTTCAGACCTCCTCGACAAGGGCATTGTTGCTCTGCCAATCCACGACTCTTTCGTTGTGGAGCGCCAGCACAAGGCCGCACTGGTCGATGCGATGAACCGCGCTTTCTTTGGGCGCTTCGGAGTCGCACCAAAAATTGGAGAAAAGTACTGATGTGACTGCCACTTATCTCCGTTGGCGTCTGAGTAATGAGGAAGGATGGAGGAGGAGGTGGGAGGACGGAGACGGAAGCGCCGAAGAGAACCAAGAAGAGTCGGGAAAAAAAAAAATTTTGGCTCTCACCTCCTGCCCTGCGGTCAGCAAGCGAGAGAGGCATGGCTGAATTCTGGTTCGGTGGCCTCGTTTACAAAGCCTCTAGACAGATGTCGCCTCTCGCCTTCGGTTCCAGCTTCGCCAAACGCTCCTCAATTGCTTGGAGTCGGGCTTCAAGCTCTGGCGGGATGATCGACTCATGAGCGACTCTTGAACCTTCTTCTTGAGTCGCTGAGTCCTTGTCGCTGCTGGGTTTCTTCCCGGCTTCGACCTCGCTCAAGCCCCAGACCAGAACCCGGCTCACGATGTCAGCTTGGCTACTCTTGAGTCGCTTCTTGAGTTCTTCAAGAGCCAATGCAGCCGGGGGCGTCAGGGTCACTGAAATGGTCTTGCCGCCCGCCTCTTCCTGCTTCTTGCGCCAGTCGTTCTTGCCCATGCTTTCTCCTCTTGAGTGAACCTCATGAGTAGCTCATGAACAAGCATCTAGCAACCCTCCGCATGAGCCGCCTGGAATTTCCAGAGAGCTTCCTTGGCCGCTTGCTCGGGGGTAGAGGGAGTGGACTTCTTGGGCTTGGGAGTGGGTTTTTCTTGGACCTCCGATTTCGGAGAACCAACCTTACCGCCCTTAGCCTTCGATTTTCCCTTGGAATCAGAAGGGGTTTCGGCAAAAGGTGATTCCCAGTCACCTTTTGTTTCCTCACCCTCTGGCTCCACTTCCGGCGCTTCGTCCCGGGCCTTCTCCTCCTCGACACGCCTACGGGCCTTGGACTCCTCACGAGCCAGGTCTTCAGCCAGACGAGCTTCAGCGTCTTTGTCGACGGTTTCAGACTTGACCTTGGCCTTCTTGGTCGCCTTCTCCTGGGGCAGAGGCTTGCCACCCTCGATCAGCTTCATGATCCGGTAGGTCGCGTAGTCCTCGGGCTTGGTGAAGTCCAAACCCATGGCCTCCATCTCCTTGGCCAGAGCAGACTTCCCGGGTAACTTCCCGGGTAACTTCCCGGGCGACTTAGTGGGTGACTTGCGGGGTGACTTGGTGGGTGCTGGCTCGGCTGGAGCGGTTTTCTCAACGGTGGCGGTTGGTTGGGTGGAGAGGACAGAATCCTGTCCTCTGACCTTAGCCACCTCCGCCGGAGCAGCTTTTTCAGTTGTGACGGTTGGTTGCTGGTCAGTGCGAATATCTTCGCTTTGCCCTTTGACCACCTCTGGCTTCGTTTCCACCGGAGCCTTGGCCGCTTCCAGTCGGCTGACCAGTTCCCGAAGGGCAGAGTCAGCAGCAGAATCTCGCGGCGCACCCTCTGGAGTGCCTCGGCCATGCGCGTACTTGTCCAGACGAGAACGGAGGTCGGTGGCCTCCTTGCTGGCCTGGACGGGCAGACCAAGCTCGGCAGGGGACTTGCCGTCACGCAGGGCCTGGTTCATCCGCCACGCTTCGTGAAGCTGCTGGGTCTTGCTGCCGTCTACCTGGGGCTTGGCCACCTGTTCGGCTTCACGAGCCTCGCGCTCGCTTCGCCTTGCCCGTGGTTGGTATGTCTGTGTATTGGTTTTCTTGTTTTATTCTTGCCAATCGAACGGTTACGGGTATAACCTGTAGCACAGGTTTGGATAAAGGGAATAACCCGAATTTAGTATAGATTCTAGCGCGGGACGACCTATGAGCGACACAAAAGAAAAAAGCGGCCTGTTGTTTGCCACAATGTCTGACCCTGAATTGATTGCGCTAAAGAACTGTGGAGGCCTTTGTGACTCTGAACTAGCGGCTTTGAACAAGGAGATTTTGCTCAGACACAAGACGAAAGATGGCAATATAGCGCCGACTACTCATGCAGAAGCGATTGCATCTCGCGCAAAAATCGAGAACGAGCGCCTTGTAAAAATGCTTTTTAGATTTATTCGCTATGTGCTTGTTACGTTGGCGCTCATAATTTCATCAATGTTTTTGCTTTGGGCTGTTGGCGTTAGAGACATATCTGTCTACAAAAGAGTGGCCATATTTATTGTCATCGCAGACACTATTAGAAGACAATATCGCAAAGCTTGCTCATAACCTTAGCCCGCGCACGGCGCTCGATCCGCTCCAGTGCAGCCGGGTCTTCCACCTTGTCGATCACTTCCTCGGCCAGGGTCGGGTCACCGGCCTTGTACCGCATGAACACTTCGTTCACGGCCATGTGCAGTTCCGGCGAAAGGTACTTGGCGTAGGCCAGGGCGATCTGCCAGTGGGCGAAGGTTCCGCCGCCCTTGCCGGGCTTGACCTTGAAAAGGTGATTGGGAGTCACCTTTTCCTTAATGGCCACCTCGTGGATAAAATTCCGGTTCTCGTCGTGCCTCGACCAGATGACTGGACGCTGATTGAGGCTCCCTTTCGCCGCCTTCCACAGGTCGGTAAGGCTGATAAGGCCGTCAGCGTTGGTGGACACAGGGGACTTGCCGATGATGATCTTGGAGGGGAGCATGGGGCCTCGGCAGACTTGTTGAATATTACAACACATCGAAAGTGCAGTAGAAACAAGTTTGACAACGTCTACACTTATCTTTTCCGAAAATTCTTCGTTGACAACCGCAGTATCCATGCTAACGTCTTGCTCCTTCCTGAAACGATGAACGACAAAACAAGAGAGGAGCAGTGATGGGACGTTTTGAAAGTGTCACAGGTGACAAACAGCGCAAGAAGAAGCTCGTCAAGCCTTCGATCTGCTACGACTGCTCAAGCTCGGACCGAACTTAC
Organism: Desulfovibrio sp.; assembly: GCA_003525525.1. Lineage (GTDB taxonomy): Bacteria > Desulfobacterota > Desulfovibrionia > Desulfovibrionales > Desulfovibrionaceae > Solidesulfovibrio. The sequence goes on along the minus strand of DQED01000318.1, from coordinate 12,078 downwards.
CAGAAGGAGACAGGGTTCTCTTGTTGGGAATGTTCGTGGCGTTCTGACTGGCACTATGAGTGGACGGAGGTCTAGAGGTGAGTGGCAGTCCGGCACGGCTGAACGCCGTATTCAGGGATAGCAGCGACAGGAAGGAACCGGCCTCACTGGCCGAAGAACTCGGAAGGCCCCTCACCGCGCAGGAGGTGGCCGAGATCGTGGGCGTTGACGCCCGAACCGTGCGGCGGCACTATGAACGTCTGGGAGGCGTTCGGGTTGCACCCAACGTGTTCAGGTTCTTTGAAAATCGACTGAGGGATGCACTCGATGCCTACGCAAACGATGCGGCGCGGCGTTCTTCGCTGGCGCGCCCAAGTGTTCATGGACGGGAAGATCGTCGCCTCCAAGTGGTTCGGAAGCACCAAGGAGGATATGCGGCAAGCAATCCTCTGGGAGGAAAAGACGAAAGTCGAACTGGCCGAGCAAGCCAAGGAAGCACCTTCGACGACCGTCATGGCCTCCTTGTCAGTAGGGGAGTGGGCAAACGCCTACCTCGACGACGTGAAGTTGAGGAAAGCACCGCCCACGCTGAAGGAGAAGGTGACGGCCTTCAAAGCGTTGTTTCAGCGGCTTAAGCCGGAAACGCCGGTCGAGGACGTGACCCCGGCCCTGGTCCTCAAGCACCTCCAGGGGGTCTATCGCTCTCGGAGTGGCTACGCAGCCAACAAGGACCGGAAGAACTTGGCGACGGCCTGGAAGTGGGGACAGTCGTTTCTCGACGGGTTCCCTACAGGCGACAATCCGTTCTTGAAGGCCAGCAGATTCCCGGAAGAGAAGGAGCCACGATACGTCCCGTCCGAGGAAGACTTCTGGAAAGTTCTCGACGCTGCCGAGGGTCAGGACAAGGTTTTGCTCCTGGCCTACCTCCACACTGGAGCCAGACGCAGCGAACTCTTCCGGCTCAAGTGGTCCGACGTGGACTTCTCGACGGGCAGGATCAGGCTCACAACGAAGAAAACGGCTGACGGTTCCATGAAGGCCGCATGGCTCCCGATGACCAGCGACCTTCAGGACAATCTTCGCTGGTGGTGGGAGAATCGGCCATTCAAGCAGGCCGAGCATGTCTTCGTTGTCACCGAGGAACAAGGCTTTGGTTGCCAGTACGCGGGCCAGCCGTTCCGCTACCGGCAGCACTTCATGAAAAAGCTGTGCGAGAAAGCTGGGGTCAAGCCGTTTGGGTTTCATGCCATCCGGCATTTGACCGCCACGACACTTTACCAAGCGGGCCAGCCCGTGGCCGTGGTTCAGGCGGTTCTTCGCCACGAGTCCGCACAGACCACGACCAGATACCTTGCGGGCCTCGGCCTCGAACAGACGCGGGACGCTCTGGAAGGGGTCATGGGTAAGCGAGGTCCGGCGAAGGTGATTCCGTTCAAAACAAAAGAGGCAGTCGGGGTCTAGCCGGCTGCCTCTATATCCACCCGCTATATCCAGCGGGTCAATCTAAGGGTGGGAGTTCGTAACTCCCTGATTTACTTGGCGTCCCCAAGGGGATTTGAACCCCTGTTAGCGGCGTGAGAGGCCGCCGTCCTAGGCCACTAGACGATGGGGACGGACGCTGCTGGTGGGCCGTGCTGGGCTCGAACCAGCGACTCTCTGCTTAAAAGGCAGATACTCTACCGTCTGAGTTAACGGCCCACACGGGAAAGATGTCATTATGCGTTTGCGGGCCGCCTGTCAACTTGTTTCCAAAAAAATTCAAAAATCCAGCTCCGGCAGGCTTCCCAAAGCCGCTTCGCCTGACTATAGCTGCGCCACCATGGACATCGCGCACACGTGGCACTCCCTGCTCTGGCCCCTGCTGCGGCTCCTCGGCTCCCTCGCCGTCGGCCTGCTCGTAGCCAACTGCATCGAAGCCCTCAACTGGACCCGGTTCCTCGCGCGCCTCGCCGCGCCCGTCATCCGCCTCGGCCACCTCAAGGACGTGGTCGGCGCAAGCTTCTCCATGGCGTTTTTCTCCGGCCTTGCCGCCAACTCCCTGCTCGCCGAAGCCTACGCCGCCGGCAAGCTCGATGACAGGGAACTCGTCCTGGCCAACCTCTTCAACAGCCTGCCCACCTATTTCCTGCACCTGCCGCAGATGTTCTTCATCACCGTGCCCTTTCTCGGCATGCGGCCCTCGCTCGTCTACGTCGGCCTCACCCTGCTCGCCGCCCTGCTGCGCACCGCCGCCATCCTGATCTACGGCCGCCTGCTCCTGCCGCCCCTGGACGAGGGCTGCGTCGTCTGCCACCTCAAGGACGGCGACTTTTCCTGGAAGAAAGCCCTGGCCAAGGCCTGGAAACGCTTCACGCGGCGCATCCGCACCATGGTCCTTTTCACTGTGCCCATCTACGTCGGCATCCATTACCTCACGGTGTACGGGGCGTTTAACGCCATGGAGAAATGGCTCTCGCAACACCTCTCCTTCCTTTCGTTCATGACCCCGCAGGCCGTAAGCATCGTCATGTTCCAGGTGGTGGCGGAGTTCACCGCCGGCCTGGCCGCGGCAGGGGCCATGCTCGGCGCGGGCGACCTGAGCGCCAGACAGGTGGTGCTGGCGCTCCTTATCGGCAACATCCTGTCCACGCCCATGCGGGCCTTCCGCCACCAGTTCCCCTATTACGCCGGCATCTTCTCGCCCAAAAACGCCGTGCGCCTGATCGCGCACAACCAGGCCCTGCGCGCGGCGAGCGTCGCCCTGGTCGCGCTGGCGTACGCCCTGCTGACCTAGCGCCGCATCCTTTAATAATACATCGACATCTTGCGGCCAGGACAGGTCTTCCCCCGCAGAGGATCGCCGTCCGGGAGACGTTGCGGGAGCGTTCCCGGATCTGCGGGGCGCGCAGCCGGTTTCCGCAGTCCGGCGCTTGCGGAGCGCGTAAAAAATCCTCTGCCGCCGGGCACATATTTGTTGTGTTTGTATCCGGTCCGTGTACAATGAGGTATTATCTGCAACGCGCATGCCTTCTTTCGCTGCTTGGACCTGATGGAAGTCGATCCCCCAACCGCCGAAACAGATCATGCCAAAGACCGGAGCTAGAGTACATGTCGAAGAAACTTTACGTTGGTAACCTGTCCTTCTCCTCCACGGAAGACGACGTCCGCGACCACTTCGCCCCCTACGGCGAAGTGCTCAGCGTCAACCTCATCACCGACCGGGAGACCGGCCGTCTGCGCGGCTTCGGCTTCGTGGAGATGGATGACGAAGGCGCCAACGCCGCCATCCAGGCTCTGGACGGCAAGGAACTGGGCGGCCGCACCCTGAAAGTCAACGAGGCCCAGGAAAAGCCCCGCTCCGGCGGCGGCGGTGGCGGTCGTCGCGGTGGCGGCGGCGGTTACGGCGGAGGCGGCGGCCGCTGGTAGGCCCTGCCGACGCCCCCGGGCCGGTTCTGGCGAGCCCCGGGCATGCGCGTCTTCGGGATGCCGCTAGAGGCCCCACGCCGTTAACGGAATGCCAAGGCCGGGACATCCGTCCCGGCCGATCACGCACAAGCCCCCTCCTTCGGGAGGGGGCTTGTGTTTTTTGGGGAATCCCGGTTGCGGTCTAGCCTTGCAGGGCCTTGCCGACGGCGGCGATAACCACGTCCTGGACGTCGGCGGTCAGGTAGGGGTGCATGGGCAGGCTCAACACATTGGCGCTCGCGGCGAGGCTTTCCGGGAAGTCCTCGGGCGCGTGCCCGAGGCCGGCGAATGCGGTTTGGGTGTGCAGGGGCTTCGGGTAGTAGACCATGCTCGGCACGCCGGCCTCGCGCAGGGATGCGGCCACGGCGTCGCGGTCATGGCCGGACAGGGACAGGGTGTACTGGGCCCAGGCGCAGCGGCAGCCTTCCGGCACCACGGGCAGCGTCAGGCCCGGCAGGCCGGCAAGGCCCGCGTCGTAGCGCGCCGCCGCGGCGTCCCGGGCGTCGAGCTCACCGGGGAAGGCCGGCAGCTTGGCCAGCAGCACCGCGGCCTGCAGCGTGTCCAGGCGGCAGTTGAGGCCGATGCGGACGTTGTCGTACTTGTGGCCGCCCTTGCCGTGCACGCGGATGGAGCGCAGCACGTCGGCCAGGGCGTCGTCGTCGGTGAACACCGCGCCGCCGTCGCCGAAGCACCCGAGCGGCTTGGCCGGGAAAAAGCTCGTGGCCCCGGCTGCGCCAAGCGCCCCCGCCTTCCTGCCCTTGTAGACCCCGCCGAAGCCCTGCGCCGCGTCCTCGAGCACGAGCAGGCCGTGCTTCCGGGCCGTGGCCGCTAGCGCGTCGTAGTCCGCGGGCAGGCCGAAGAGGTCCACCGGAATGACGGCCTTGGGCTTGAGCTTGTGGGTCATGGCCGCCATGGGCAGGGGATGGAGCGTAGGATCCTGCGCCGCAACCGCGGCCACGGCCAGTTCCAGCCGGGCGGGATCGATGTTGTAGGTGCGCGGGTCGATGTCCACGAAGACCGGGGTCGCGCCGAGCAGGGCGATGACTTCCGCCGTGGCGATGAAGGTGAAGGGCGTGGTGAAGACGGCGTCGCCGGGCCCGATGCCCCAGGCGAGCAGGGGCATGAGCAGGGCGTCGGTGCCCGAGGCGCAGGTCACGGCATGGCGCACGCCGGCAAAGGCGGCCAGGTCCGTTTCCAGTTCGGCCACTTCCGGGCCCATGATGAATTTGCCGTGGGCGAGCACGGCGTCCATGCGGCGGCGGATCTCGGGTTCGAGGACGGCGAACTGGGCCTTGAGGTCGATAAACGGAATGGGCATGGGTGTTGTCCCTGGGCGCGCCTTTTTCTGGCGCGGCAGTGTGTTGGCGTGGTCAGGCCACGTGGGGGCGGCGGTTCCTGGGGTTCGGGATCGGGCCTTGTCGGGGCGGTGACGGGAGGACTCCGGCGAAGGGAAAAACGCCGGCAGGCGAGGATGCCGGGGCGGCCGGCAGCGCGCCTGCGGCCGGAACCGGCGGCGCGGGAATGCGCGAAGCACTGTCCATGCATTTCCAGAAGCGTTCACGTTTCGCGCGAGGCGATGGCGTTTTTTCCCGCGATCCCTGTCCCGTGTCAAGGCCCGCCTGCGACCGGGCGGCCGCAGGGAGCCGACAGGCGACGCGCCAGGATTTCCGGGTTGTTTTTGGCGCGCCCTTGGGGCACCTTGCGAAGAGACCGGCGGGCCTTCGGGCACTGCCGCGCACAGGAGAAGCCGCCATGATCCTCGTCACCGGAGCCGCGGGATTTATCGGCTCCAACCTCGCCGCCGCCCTCAACGAGCGCGGGGAACGCAGGCTCGTTCTTTGCGACCGGCTGCGCAACGGCGGCAAGTGGCGCAACGTCCGCAACCGCCGCTTCGACGACTTCGTTTTCCCCGAGGACCTGCCGCGCTGGCTCGAGGGCGCGCGGGGCAAGCTGCGCGCCGTGGTGCACATGGGGGCCATCTCCTCGACCACGGTCAGCGACGGCGACGCGGTCATGCGCGAGAATTTCCAGTTTTCGCTCATGCTTCTCGACTGGTGCGCCGCGGCCGGCGTGCCCTTTCTCTACGCCTCCTCGGCCGCGACCTACGGCGACGGCGCGGCGGGCTTCGCCGACGTCTTCACCCTCGAGGCGCTGGACGCGCTTACGCCGCTCAACCTTTACGGCTTCAGCAAGCACGCCTTCGACTGCCTGGTCTGCCGGCGGCGGACCGCCGGGGAAAAGCTGCCGCCCCAGTACGCGGGGCTCAAGTTCTTCAACGTGTTCGGCCCCAACGAGCTGCACAAGGGCGCGATGCAAAGCGTGCTGACCAAGGTCTGGCCGGACATCGCCGCCGGGCGGCCGGTGCGGCTTTTCCGCTCCCACGACGCGCGCTATCCCGACGGCGGCCAGATGCGCGATTTCGTGTACGTGCGCGACGTGGAGCGCGTGGTCCTGTGGCTGCTCGACAATCCGCAGGTCAGCGGCCTTTTCAACGTGGGCACGGGCGTGGCGCGCAGCTTCAAGGACTTCATCGGCGCGGGGTTCGCCGCCGCCGGGCGGCCGGAAAACATCGTCTATGTCGATATGCCCGAGGAAATTCGCGGCAAATACCAGTATTTCACCCAGGCGGACCTCGCGGGCCTGCGTGCCGCGGGCTATCCCCACCCGTTTGCCCCCCTCGAAGACGCCGTGGCCGACTACGTGCGCCGCCACCTCGTCATGGACTGCCCGTACCGCTGAAACGACCGGAGGAGACGGCCATGGCCGCGGCATCGCAACCGGAAGGACTTCCCGAACTGATCGACCTGTGCGACCGCCTGGGCCAGGCCCGGGTGCTGGTCGTCGGCGACGCCATGCTCGACCGCTTCGTGCGCGGCAAGGTGGAGCGCATCTCCCCCGAAGCGCCCATCCCCGTGCTCTCCGTGACCGAGGAAAGCGACATGCCGGGCGGCGCGGGCAACGTCGTGCGCAACCTGGCCGCGCTTGGCGTCGCGGCCGGCTTCGTGGCCGCAACCGGCGACGACGCCCCCGGGCAGGCCCTTGCGGAGCTCCTCGCGGCCGCCCCGGGCGTGACCGCCCGGCTGGTCGTGGAGCCGGGGCGGCCGACCACGCTCAAGACCCGCTTCATCGCCGGCCACAACCACCTCCTGCGCACGGACCGCGAAACCCTGGCCCCCATCGCGTCCGCCACGGCGCAGGGCCTGCTCGCCCAGCTCGAGGCGCTCGCCCCGGACTATCCCGTGTTCATGGTCTCCGACTACGGCAAGGGCGTGCTCACGCCCGAGGTTCTCGCCGGGACCATGGCCCTGGCCAAGGCCCTGGGCGCGCGCGTGGTGGTCGATCCCAAGGGCGCGGACTTTTCCCGCTACCGCGGGGCGTCGGTCGTCACGCCAAACCGCGCCGAACTGGCCGCGGCCACGGGCATGCGCCTGACCGACGAAGCGTCCTACGCCGCCGCCGCCCGGCGCGTCATCGACGTCTGCGGCGCGGACGCGGTGTGCGTCACCCGCAGCGAAGAGGGACTGAGCCTTTTCTTCGCCGACGGGAGCGCGCGCCACATCCGGGCCGAAAGCGCGGACGTGTTCGACGTCTCGGGCGCGGGCGACACGCTGGCCGCCATCCTGTGCGCCGGGCTGTCGCTCGGCGCGCCGCTATCCCTGTGCGCGCGCCTGGCCAACATCGGCGCGGGCGTGGTCATCCGCAAGGTGGGCACGGCCGTGGCGCACCCCGACGAACTGCGCCGGGGCGTGCTGTCGCGCGCGGGCGCAGGCGGCGACGACAAGGTGGTCTCCCGGGAACGGCTGCTCGAGCGCGTGGCCCTGTGGCGCAGCCAGGGGCTGCGCGTCGGCTTCACCAACGGCTGCTTCGACCTGCTCCACCCCGGGCACGCGCTCATGCTCGCGCGCACCAGGGAGCTGTGCGACCGGCTCGTGGTCGGGGTCAACACCGACGACTCGGTGCGCCGCCTGAAGGGCCCGTCGCGGCCGGTGCAAAACGAGCAGGCCCGGGCCGGCATGCTGGCGTCGCTTTCCCCGGTGGACGCGGTGACGCTTTTCGGCGAGGACACCCCGCTCGAACTCATCCGCGCCGTGCGGCCGGACGTGCTGGCCAAGGGCGGCGACTACACCCTGGAAACCGTGGTCGGAGCCGACGTGGTGCAGGCCTACGGCGGCCGTGTGGCGCTTATTGACCTGGAGCCCGCCGCCAGCACCACGGACATCATCAACCGCATCCTGCGCAGTTCGGAAAAGCGGGAAACGCCGGACGGGTCCGCGTAATGTTGCGTCGCTGAATAATTCCGACTGTTTTTCAGATGCATGCGTCGCATGCGTTTCCGTCTCTGTGGCGCGGCATCCGCACCTCACGGCGAATCGAACATCGAAGGAGACCCCGCTCCTGCGGCCGCACGGCGCTCTTGCGCCCGGACTTTACCTTTGCCCGCCCCCTCGCGGACACCGGACGCAGGCACTTGCCCGGCGTCGTTTCCTGCAAGATATCGGTTGACTGCGAACAACAGACAAATGTTTCGCCTGGACGGCTCCGGAGTGCTATACGGCAAGACCACGGCCGGCCCGCGCGGCGTGGAGAGGAGGAATACCGTGCCAGAAGTCACGCTGGAATCCCGCATGGATCTCTTGAGCGAATGCGTCAACATCGGTCTTGGCCGCGCCGCCGAGGCGCTCAACCGCATGTGCGCCACCCATGTGACCCTTTCCGCCCCTGAAATACGCATCTTGAGCCGCCCGAGCCTCACCGAGGCCACCATGGGCCGCTGCCCCTCCGTCTGCGAAGGCGTGTTCCTGCCGTTTACCGGAGTCATGAGCGGCATGACCGCCCTGGCCTTCGCCCACGGCGACGCGAGCAGCCTCGTTTCCGGCCTCACCGAGGCCATGGGCATTACCGAGGCCTCGGACCAGATGCGCGAGGACACCCTGCGCGAAGTCGGCAACGTGGTCCTCGTCGGCGTGCTCGGGGCCATGGGCACCATGCTCGGCCTGCACGTGGACTACCAGCCCCTGTCCACGGCCAGGAACCTGGGACCGCTCCTCGCCGTGGCCGACGCCCTGTGCTCGGTCACGCTCTACGTGCGCGCCAACTTCACCCTGGCCCGCTACATGGCCACGGGCGACATCCTGGTCGTGCTGGCCCAGGAAGGCTTCGACGCCCTGACCAAGGCCCTGGACGCCAAAATCCTGGAGAGCCTCGACTAGGCGGCATACGCCCGCCGCGCCGGAGAGGCCGTCTTGACAAGTCAGGCGCGCCCCCGGCATCCTTCCGAAAATGGAGCCACAGGCCACCCCGTCCCGGACGGCCCCGCGCGTCGTCCTCATCTCGCCCTATCCCGACATCACTTCCTTCGGCGTGCGGGCCATCTCCGCGTATCTGCGCGCCGCGGGCGTGCCCACGCGCCTGGTCTTCCTGCCCGATCCCCTGGGCGACGCCCTCACCGACCAGCCCGAGCGCTACCCGCCGGGCGTGATCGAGGCGCTCGTTCCCCTTTGCGCCGACGCGACCGTGGTCGGCGTGTCGCTCATGACCAATTACACCGACAACGCCGCCCAGATCACGCGGGCGCTTCGGGGCAGGATCGCCGCGCCCGTGCTCTGGGGCGGCGTGCACCCGACCATCCGGCCCGAGGAATGCCTCGCGGTCGCGGACATGGCCTGCGTGGGCGACGGCGAGGAAGCCATCCTGGACGTGGTCCGCGCCCTGGCCGCGGGACAACCCGTCACGGACATCCCCAACATCTGGTCGCGCCGGCCGGACGGCAGCCTCGCGCAAAACGCCGTGCGCCCCTTGAGCGCCGACCTCGACGCCATGCCGCCGCCGGACTGGTCCCACGAGGAACACTACATCTGGGAAGGGGGCGACGCCCTTATCCCCCTCACCCCGGACGTGACCGAAAGGCATCTGACCCAGGGCACGGTCTCGCGCCTGCTCGGCCGGGTGGGTTACCAGACCATGACCGGGCGCGGCTGCCCGCACCGCTGCGCCTACTGCGTCAACGACGCGATCAAGTCGCTTTACGGGGCCAAGGGCTATCTGCGCTGGCGCAGCGTGCCCCACGTCATGGCCGAGCTGGAGGCCGCCCGGGCGGCCATGCCCTTTATCGGCTACGTCTGGATTTCCGACGACGCCTTTTTCGCCAGGCCCCTCGAGAACATCCGGGAGTTTTGCCGCGAGTACAAGGCGCGCATCGGGCTGCCGTTCACGTGCCTGGGCAGCCCGGCCACCGTCAGCCGCGAAAAGATGGACGCCCTGGTCGACGCCGGCATGGTCTACATGCAGATGGGCGTGCAGACGGGCTCGCCGCGCATCCAGGCGCTTTTCAACCGCCAGGCCATGGGCAACGACAAAATGCTCGCGGCCATGGCCGTCATCAACGCCTCCAAGGACCGGATGCTGCCGCCGAGCTACGACTTCATCCTGGATACGCCCTACGAGACCCTGGAAGACCGGCTCGAGTCCGTGCGCTTTGTCGCCAAAATCCCCAAGCCGTTCCGGCTCCAGCCCTTTTCCCTGGTGCTCTACCCGGGCACCAAACTCGCGGCCATGGCCGCCGCGGACGGGCTGCTGACCGATGAACGCCGCGACGTCTACACCAAAAGCTACACCATGCGCCGGCCGGACTACGTCAATTTCCTCATCCTGCTGGCCAAGGGCGGCCGCTTCCCGTCGCGGCTGCTGGCCCTTTGCGCGGCGACGCCCGTGGCCAAGGTGTTAAGCGCCCGCGCGCTTGCGCCGCTGTGGCGGCTGGCCTTCGCCGTGGCCGGCCCGGCCAAGCGGCTGCTCAAAAGGCTTTTG
>DQED01000318.1:0-1841 GCA_003525525.1 Desulfovibrio sp. | reverse complement strand
CTCGTGCAGTCCTGGCTCGGCGGCGACGGCCCGCCGGTCTATCCCGTGGGCCTGGCCTGCCTGGCAGCCGCGTTGGCCCCCGGCCACGAGGTCGCCTGCTGCGACCCCAACGTCGCCCCCGATCCCCTCGGGGCGCTTGCGCAAAAGCTCCGGGAATTCGCCCCGGACCTGGTCGGCGTGTCGCTGCGCAACATCGACTCCACCAACACGCGCGTGAGCACCTCCTACCTGCCGCCGTTTGCGCAGGTGCTGAACACGGTGCGCGCGGGCTTTGCCGGCCCCCTCGTCGTCGGCGGCTCGGGCTTTTCCATGTTCGCGCAGGCGCTCATGGCGCGCTATCCGGCCATCGATTACGGCGTGTACCTGGAAGGGGAAGGGACGTTCGCCGCCCTGGCCGACGCGCTGGCGGGCGGGGGCGACGTCGCGGCCGTGCCCTCGGTCTACCGCCGCGAGAACGGTCGGACGGTCTTTTCCCGGCCGTCGGCCAAGTCGGATTTCGCGGACCTGCCCGCGCCGGACTTCACCGTGCTGCCCCTTGCCCCGTACACGGCCGTGCCCTGGGGCATCGGCGTCGAGACCAAGCGGGGCTGCGCCTTCTCCTGCCTCTACTGCCCCTACGGCTTCCTCAACGGCCGCACCTACCGCCGCAAGGCCCCCGAGCGCGTGGCCGAGGAGCTGGCCGGACTCAAAGCGCAGGGGCTTGGCCGCTTCACCTTTCTCGATTCGGTCTTCAACGCCCCGGCCGACCATGCCGCCGCGGTCATGGAGGCCATGGTCCGCCGCGATTTGCGGCTGTCCTGGTCGGCCTGGTTCACCGAGCGGGGGCTGACGCGCGAGTTCCTGGAACTTGCCCGCCGCGCCGGCTGCGACACCGTGATCTTCTCCCCGGACGCCTACGGCGACGCGGCCCTGCGCGCCCTGGACAAGGCCGTGACCCGGGCCGAGATCGACGCCGCGTACGCGCTCGTGCGCGACATGGCCTGTTTCGACGTGAGCTACAACTTCTTCAAGAATCCGCCCGGCCAGACCCTGCGCGACGCCCTGGCCCTGCTCGGCTTCATCGTCCGGGCCAGACGGCAGCTGGGCAGGCGGGCGCATTTCGAGCTGAGCAGCCTGCGTGTGGAGCCCCACACCGCCCTGGCCGCGCGCGCCACGGCCGAAGGGATCGTCGCGCCCGGGGCCGACCTGCTGGAACCGGTGCGCTACACCCAGGGCAGGACGGCCTATATCGAAAAATTCTTCGACATGCTGCTCAAGGCCAGGGGCCGCTGACCGTGCGCGTTTGCGAAAGCCCGGCGCGCGATGCGCTGCGCCTCGTGGTCTGGTACCCGTTGCGCTTTCTGGTGGAACGGCTGCCGCCGCGCCTGGGGTTTGCCGTATTGCGCCTGCTCGGCCGGCTGCACGCCGCCGCATCCCGGGGACGGCGCGGCCGGGCGCTGGCCGCCGTTTCCCGCCTGCGCCCGGACCTGCCCGGACCGACGCGTCGCAAGCAGGCCCTGGCCGCCTTCGAGACCCATTACGCCAACCAGCTTTCGATCTTGGTCTTTCCCCGGATCACGCCGGACAATTTCGCGCAGGTTCTCGAAATCGAGGGCCGCGAGCACCTGGACGCGGCCCTTGCCGCCGGGCGGGGCGCGGTGCTGCCCATCGGGCATTTCGGCCCGACGCAACTGCCGCTGACCGTCCTCGGGCTTGTGGGCTATCCCATGCTGCAAATCGGCTATTTGAACGAGGCGGGGCTGTCGTTTATCGGCCGCCACGTGGCCGTGCGCCTGCGCCGGCGTTACGAGGGGCGCATCCCGGCCCGCATCGTGCCGCCCGGGCCGGGCACGCGCCAGGCG
>DQED01000248.1 GCA_003525525.1 Desulfovibrio sp. | reverse complement strand
ATGGCCGCCCGGCCCCGCGACGGCGAACGCCGCTCCACCTTCGGCCTGTCCCACGACGCCGCCGAACGCCAGGGCGACCGCCGCCCCCGCCGCACCTTCCAGGAAGGGGTCAGCGCCGCGTAGGCGCGGATGCGGAAGGGAAAGGGAAGGGGAAACCGCCCCCCTTCGCAAGTCAAGAAGCAAGACAGACGAGACGTGAAAAGCCGCTCCGGAGACGCTCCGGAGCGGCTTTTTTGATATGGTCTTCCCGTGGACAACGCCGCGAAAGTCCGGCACATCCGCGTAACCGGTCCGCGCCGCCGGGATCAGCGCATCAGGAAAGGAACCCGGCATGAAGGCCCGCAAGCTCTACCGCCTCGAACTCGACCGCATCGAAGCGTCGCTGCGCGACGTGCAGGAGCATTTCGAGGAAATAAACGCCAAGCTGCTCATGCGCCGCGAGCCGCTCACCGACCAGATCATCGGCAACCTGCTCGAAGGCTACGCCTACGTGGACGACCTGCTCGAGGCCGGGATCGAACTCTTCTCGCCGCAAGGGCTCGACAACATCCTCGAGCTCAACCACATCGTGCTGTGCGGCAGCGACGAAAGCGTGCGCATGGAATACGGGCCGCACCTGCTCGAAACCCGCCGCCGCTTCGCCGAAGGCATCGACGAGATCTCGGAATGGTACGAGCGCAAGCGCCACAAGTCCGCCTATCGCAGGGCGGCCGGCGTCTACGTGCTCTCCGTGAGCCAGCCCCAGCTGTTCCTGGAAGGAAACCACCGCACCGGCGCGCTCGTGGCCAGCTACATCCTGGTCCAGGAGGGGTTGCCGCCCTTCGTGCTCACGCGCAAAAACGCCAGCGAATACTTCAACCCCTCGACGCTCATCAAATACCGCCACAAGGAAAAATTCCTGGACCGGCAGTATTATCTCAAGAAATACCGCCGGGGCCTGCAGGAATTCTTCGAGGAGACGCTCGACAAGCGCTTCCGCCGCTCCATCCGCCTGGACAAGGAGGAATCGGAGGAAAACACGTAGCCGGCGGTCACGCCGCCGGGCCGGCCTTCTCGGCCGCAATCTCGGCAGAGGGCGTCGCCTGGACCGTCGCGGGCTTTTCCGCCGCGACTTCGGGCGTCACGTCCCGGGCTTCCATGGCCGCCTTGAACTCCCGGATGGATTTGCCGAGGTCGTGCCCCACGTTGGCCAGCTTGCCCGGCCCGAAAACGATCAGCACCACGCCCAGGATCAACAGCAGATGCATGGGTTGCAGCAAACCTGAAAACATGTTCGCACTCCTTGTTTGCCGGGCAGCGTAGCACAAAACGCTCATCGCGACCTTTCCCCGGCATGACAAAGCGGCAAGGCCACGGCATTCCCGACGGGTTCTTTTGACACGCGCCCGGCCTGCCGTCTCCCGGCAATGCGACCCGGCATGCCGCGCAACGGACATGGCCGGCATCGGCCTCCCGCCTCTGGCCCCGCCCCCCATGTTGGAGTATGGAAAGACATGGACACCGCTTCCGATATCCCGATCCTCGAAGTCGCCTCCGCGCGCAAGGACTACGGCGCGTTCACGGCCGTCGCCGACGTGAGCTTCGCCGTGCGCCGGGGCGAATGCTTCGGCCTGCTCGGCCCCAACGGCGCGGGCAAGACCACCACCATCCGCATGATCTACGGCTTCTCGCCGCGCACCGCCGGAACCATCCGCGTCTTCGACCTGGACATCGCCGCCGCCCCACGCCGCATCCGCGCGCGCCTCGGCGTGTGCCAGCAGGGCAACACCCTCGACCCGGACCTGTCCGTGCTCGAGAACCTCCTCGTCTTCGCCAGCTACTTCCGCATCCCGCAAGGCAAGGCCAGGGCCCGGGCCGAGGAGCTGCTCGCGTTCTTCGCCCTGGAAGCCAAGAAACGCCTGAGCTACGAGGAACTCTCCGGCGGCATGGCCCGCCGCCTCATGCTTGCCCGGGCGCTGGTCAACACGCCCGACCTGCTCATTCTCGACGAACCCACCACCGGCCTCGACCCCCAGTCGCGAAACACCCTCTGGGACCGGCTGCTCGACCTCAAACGCCAGGGCCTGACCATCCTGCTCACCACCCACGCCATGGAAGAAGCCGAACGCTTCTGCGACCGCCTGTGCGTCGTGGACCACGGCCGGGTCACCGCCGCGGGCACGCCGCGCGGCCTCATCGAATCCCACGTCGGCCGCCACGTGCTGGAAGTGGAAACGCCCGAACCGGATTTCCTGGAAGCCGTGCGCCAGGGCGGCTGGCAAAGCGAACACTCGGGCCGGCGCTTCATCGTCTACGGCCGGGAACGCGCGGCACTCGTCGCCCTGCGCGAACGCTTCTGCCCGGAATACGGGCTGCTGCGCCCCGCCACCCTGGAAGACGTCTTTTTACGCTTGACCGGCAGGGAGCTTCGCGAATGACCGCCGACCCGCGCTTCACCACCCTCTTCTGGACGGTCTGGCGTCGCAACCTGCGCGTCTACCGCCGCATCTGGGCCGTCAACTTCCTGCCGCCCATCCTGGAACCGCTGTTCTACATCGTGGCCTTCGGCCTCGGTTTCTCCGGACTCGTCGGCGACGTCTCCTGGCGCGGCCAGGCCATGACGTTCATCCAGTTCTTCGCCCCGGCCATGATCGCGGTTTCTATCATGTGGCAGGCGTTCATGGAGACCACCTACAGCTCCTTCGTGCGCATGTTCTACCAGAAAACCTACGACGCCCTGCTCGCCACGCCCCTGTCGATCGAGGAAATCATCGTGGCCGAAATCGTCTGGGGAGCCACCCGCGCCTGCATCGCCGCCGCGCTCATGCTCGCCGTGGTCGCCCTGCTCGGCTACGCCCCAAGCCCGCAGGCGCTTCTCGTGCTGCCCATCGCCGTTCTCGGCGGCATGGCCTTCGGCGCCATGGGCATGGCCACCACAAGCATCACCCCCTCCATCGACATGTTCAATATCCCCTTCTTCCTCGTCATCACACCCATGTTCCTCTTCTCCGGCACCTTCTTCCCCGTCGACGCCCTGCCCCCCTACGCCGCGCCCATCGCCGCCGCCATGCCGCTGTACCACCTCGCCGAACTGTGCCGCGCCGCCTGCCTCGGCCGCCTCGACGCCACCTCCCTCGGCCACGCCGCCGTACTGCTCGGATTCTTCGCGGTGTCCCTGCCCCTGGCCCTGGCAGGCATGCGGCGACGCCTCGTGCGCTAATGGGGAGGAGACAAAGAGGGAAGATGCCTCCGGCGGCCAGGAGGGGATGATCCCCTCCTGGACCTCCCCGACGGGGGATGGGTAAGCGGGTGGAGGCATGGTCGGCGGGCGGTGCGTCGGGG
>DQED01000183.1:16639-17563 GCA_003525525.1 Desulfovibrio sp. | reverse complement strand
CCCCACCTTCCCCAAAAACTTTTATAGGGGGGATAAGGCAATGTGATTGCCAGGGCAAAGCGGCAGCGCAATCGCCCTGCTTCGTCGCCGGCAAAGCCGGCGAACGCGGGTTACACGGCCATGGCCGTGAAAAAGAACCGGGGAAACCGGAAGATGATCCGGCCGTCCTGCTGTTTCGGATACTGCGCGACGACCTGGGCGAAGACGTCGGCCTCGAAGGCGGCCTTGTCGCTTTCGGACAGGGCGCTCAGGTACGGCCGCAACCCGGTGCCACGATACCATTCCATGATGGCGGCATGGGACGCGAGCACATGGTAGTAGGTGGTCTGCCAGAGCGTAAAATCCGCCGCCGCGTCGGCAAGCAGGTCGAAATACTGCCCGGGCCGCAAATTGTGGAAGATGCGCGGCTTGGCGAACGCGCCTCTCCACTTCTCCCCGGCGACCAGTGCGCCGATGATCTTGTGGATCGGTTCGTCGTCATTCATGGGCGTCTGCACGGCAAGCACGCCGCCGGGGCGCAGCAGCGAAAGCATTGCGCGCACGAGCTTCGGGTGGTCGGGAATCCACTGGATGCAGGCGTTGGAAAAGACGACGTCATACGCGCCCTTGCCAAGGCTCGCCAGCTCCGTTGCCGCATCGCACAGCGTAAACCGCCCCTCGGGGCAATTGCCCCTGGCCGCGTCGATCATGTCCGGGGAGCTGTCGATACCGTGCACGCGCGCGCCGGGGAAGCGTTCGGCCAGCACGCGGCTGCTGTTGCCCGGCCCGCAGCCGACATCCAGCACCTCGCGCACATTGTCCAGCGCGGTCCGCGCCGCCAGATCCCTGGCCGGCTGCGTCCGCTCCCCCGCGAACTTCAAATACTGTCCGCTGTCCCACTCAACCATGCGCTTCCCTTCTCCCGGCCTCGCCGACGGACACCCG
>DQED01000183.1:0-16634 GCA_003525525.1 Desulfovibrio sp. | reverse complement strand
CCCCGCCCAGGGGGTCCGGGGGGGATGATCCCCCCCGGCCGCCGGAGGCATTCCTAACGCGTAATCCCACCAAATAAGTCGTCCGCCACGGAACGCCAGAGGCCGAAGGCATGTTTTCCGTGCAGGTAGAGGCGGATTTCCCGCAGGCGGCCGCTCGTGAGCGCCTCGGCCATGACGGTGAGCGCAATGGGCGCGGCCAGTTCCACGGGGTAGCCGTAGACGCCCGTGGACACGGCGGGAAAGGACAGGGTGGCCAGGCCGTTTTCCACGGCCCGGGCGATGGACTCGGCGTAGGCGGAGCGCAGTTTTTCCGGCTCGCCTTCGTTGCCGCCGCGCCAGATGGGGCCGACGGTGTGGATGATGTGGCGGGCGGGCAGGTCGAAGCCCGGGGTGATGACCGCGCCGCCGGCGGGCAGCCGGCCGATTCTGGCGATGATTTCGCGGCAGGCCGGCGGCAGGCCCGGCCCGGCGGCGCGGTGAATGGCTCCGTCCACGCCGCCGCCGCCGGCCAGGGCGGAATTGGCGGCGTTGACGATGGCGTCGGCGTCGTCCTTGGTGATGTCGCCTTCGAGGAGCTTCAGGACGCCTTGGCCAAGGGGATAAAGAACGGTGTCGGACATGGCGCAAGCCTCCGGAGCTTTCGCCGCGACCGGGTCAGGGGATCGCGGCCGTTGGTCCCAGGATGCACAGGCCGGTGTTGGCCTCGGTGAACGCCCGGCCGGCGATGGCGGCCAGTTCGTCCAGGCTGACATTGTCCAGGGCGGCGGCGGTTTCTTCAAGGGGAATCTCGCGGCCGAAGAGCAAAATGTTGCGCGCCAGGCGCATCATGCGGTTCTCCGTGGATTCCGCGCCGAGGTAGAGCAGCCCCTTCAGGTGTTCGCGGGTGTGGTCGAGTTCCTCGGCCGTGACCGCGCCGCCGGCCACGGCAGCGAGCTCGGCGCGGACGACGGACAGCAGTTCGCGCGTGCGCTCGGGCTCCACGGCGGCCTGGATCTCGAAAATGCCGGCGTCGGCGAGGCCGCTCACGCTGGCGTAAATGGAATAGGCCAGGCCGCGCTTTTCGCGCACTTCCTGGAAGAGCCGCGAGGACATGTTGCCGCCGAGCAGTGTCGCCAGAAGCGTGTGGGCGAAGCGCTCCGGGCTTTTGTTGCCCACGGACGGATAGGCCAAAATGACATGGTTCTGTTCGCTTTCCCGGCGCACGGCGAGCTTTGGCGGCGTGAACGCGCCGGCCGGGCGCACGACCGGTCCCTGCGCGGCGGGCAGGCTACCGAAGGTCGCGGCGGCCATGTCCACGACGACTTCGTGGGAAACGGCCCCGGTCGCCACCACGG
Source organism: Desulfovibrio sp. (assembly GCA_003525525.1). Lineage (GTDB taxonomy): Bacteria > Desulfobacterota > Desulfovibrionia > Desulfovibrionales > Desulfovibrionaceae > Solidesulfovibrio. Next base: position 15,300 of record DQED01000183.1, on the reverse strand, counting down.
CGATGGCGCCGGGGCGGTAATGCGCGCGCCGCCAAGCCTGCATGGTCTTGGGCGTGGCCGCGGTCACCGAGCGCGGCGTGCCGGTGATGGCATGGGCGATGGCCGGCTCGGCCCAGGCCGCGGCCCAGAAATCCTCGTGCACCTTTTCCTCGGGCGTCTCCTCCACCATGGAGATTTCCTGGAGGATGACGGCCTGCTCCCGGGCCAGCTCCTCGGGGTCGAGCCTGGGATTGAGCGCGATGTCCGCGAGCACGTCGAAGGCGCGGCGGAAATGGGCGTCCATGACCCGGATGTGGAAGCAGGTGGCCTCGCGGGAGGTGAACGCATTGGCGAGCCCGCCCAGGATGTCGAGCTCCTTGGCGATGGCCAGGGCGTCGCGGCTGGCGGTGCCCTTGAAGGCCATGTGCTCCCAGAGGTGGGCGAGGCCTTCCTGGCCCTTGGCCTCGTGGCGCGAGCCGGCCTCGATCCACACGCCGAGGCTTGCGGTCTTGACCTGCGGCATGGCCTCGGTCACCACGCGCACGCCGTTTGGCAGGCGGGTGACGCGACAGGGGATGTCGTCGGATAATTGCGGCATCGCCAGGGGCTACGGGGCTTTGGGGCCGGCGTCAAGGGCGGCGGCGTGTTTGCGGTAATGCCCCCGGAACTGGTCGTAGGTCAGCCCCAGCAGCGCGGCCGCCCGGCGTTGGTTCCCCCCCGCCGCCGCCAGCGCCTGGCGCAGCAAGGAGCGCTCGAAAGAGGCGAGGGAGGAGGACCAAGTGGGGGGGGAGGAAGATGGGGATGGAGGGGGAGAGGAGGATGAGGGAGGAGAAGAGGAAGATGCCTCCGGCGGCCAGGAGGGGATGATCCCCTCCTGGACNNCTGGACCTCCCCGGCGGGGGGATCGTAGGGCGAGGCGAAAGGGTCGAGGGCGATCGCGTCGATGCGGGAGGTCGGGGCGTCGAACACGGCCCGCTCCACGGTGTTCTTGAGCTCGCGGATGTTGCCCGGCCAGGAGTGGGATTCAAGAGTATGGAGGGCGGACGGGGAAAAGGACGGCGGGTCGGGGCGGCCGAGCTCGGCGGCGAAGCGGGCGGCGAAACGCCCGGCCAGGTAGGCGATGTCGCCCAGGCGGGCGCGCAGCGGCGGCACGTGCAGCACGGCGAAGGCCAGCCGGTCGAGCAGGTCGGGCAACAGCTTGCCGCGCGAAACGAGCGTGCGCGGATCGACGTTGGCTGCGGCCACGATGCGGGCGTCGACGGCAACGGGTTCGGACGCCCCCAGGCGCTCGATCACGCCGTATTCCACGGCGCGCAGGAGCTTTTCCTGCACGGGCTTTGGCGTGGCTTGGAGCTCGTCCAGAAAGAGCGTGCCGCCGGAGGCGGCCTCGAACCGTCCGGCGCGGCGTTTGAGCGCCCCGGTGAACGCCCCGGCCTCGTGGCCGAAAAGTTCCGCCTCGACCAGCGAGCGCGGCAGCGCGGCGAGATTGGCGGCGACAAACGGCCCTTCCCAGCGCGGGGAATGGAAATGCAATCTCGCGGCGGCCAGCTCCTTGCCCGTGCCGCGCTCGCCGACGAGGATCACGGGCCGGTCCACGCCGGCCACGGCGGCCACGCGCTCCATGAAGGCGAGAAAGGCGTCGGACTGGCCCAGGGCTTCACTGACGGCAGTGTTCATGGCGAATTTCACCTCGCATATGGCAAAATAAACCACGCTTTGGCGAAAAACACAACGCCCGTTTCTCTGCATCACGCAACCCGCCGAAATCACGAACCTCACCTCCTGGCACAATCCCTGCTACCTTCCAGGCACGACGCGCCCCGCGGCGCGCACCGGAGGTATGCCATGGGTATTTTCAGCCGCTTCAGGGACATCATCCATTCCAACATCAACGCCATGCTCGACAAGGCCGAGGACCCGGAAAAGCTCATCCGGCTCATGATCCAGGAAATGGAGGAGACGCTGGTCGAGCTCAAGGCCGACTGCGCCCGCACCATGGCGCAGGCGGCCAAGTCCGGCCGGGAGCTGGCCGCCGTGCGCGACCGCGCCGAGCGCTGGGGCGAAAAGGCCGAACTCGCCGTGGACAAGGGCCGCGAGGACCTGGCCCGCGAGGCGCTGCTCGAAAAGCGCGGCCTGGAATCCCGCGCCGACGCCCTGGCCGGGGAGCAGGCCGCCATCGAAGGCATGGTCGCGGCCTACCGCGAGGACATCGCGCGGCTCGAGGAAAAGCTCGCCTCGGCCAAGGAGCGCCAGCGCACCCTGCTCCACCGCCACATGCGCGCCACGGGCAAGAAGCGCGTGCGCGAGGACCTCTCCCGCGTCGATTCCACCGAGGCGCTGCTGCGCTTCGAGGAATTCGAAAGCCGCATCGAACGCCTGGAAGCCGAAGCCGAACTGGCCGGCCCCGCCGCCGTGCGCCGCCCGGCCGAAGGCGAATCCCTGGAAGCCCGTTTCGACCGCCTGGCCGCCGACGAGGACGTCGAGCGCGAACTGGCGCGCATCAAGGCGAAGAAGGGCGGAGGCGAGTAGGAGAGAAAGAGGAAGAGTGGAAGATGAAGAATGCCTCCGGCGGCCGGGGGGGATAATCCCCCCCCGGCCCCCCTTGACGGGGGGAAAGGGGCGGGGGAAGACAGGCTGCAGTCGGGAGAGAAGTTGGCGGAATTGAAAAGGCGTCGCACAGGGTAAGGAGAAAACGTGTTTCCACATCACCAGATGTTCTATGCCGGCGGCTGGCATGTGCCGCAGATCCTGCTCGTCCTGGTCGTCATCGCGGCCATCGTGCTGCTGCGCCGCCGCAGCGAACGCACCGACCGCGCCGGACGCGACGCCGACGCCCAGGCCATGGCCCTGCTTGACGAAGTGAAAACGACGCTTGCGCGCCTGGAAGACCGGGTGCGCAACCTGGAAACCCTGCTTGCCCGCAATGCGGACAAGGGAGGCGGAGCATGAGACGCCACGCGTTTCGCGGCCGGTGCGGACCCGGCTGCTCAAGCGGTTACGGGTACGATCGGCGCGGCGGGTTCCTTTCCGGCGGCTGCCGCTTTACGGCCGGCTGGCTCGGGCTGCCGACCTGGGTCGTGCTGGCCTTCTTCATCATCCTGTTTCTCACCATCGGCTGGCCGGCCCTGCTCATCTACCTGGCCTGCGCCGTGCTGTTGCGCCCCGCGTCCGGGTATGACGCGCCGTCCGGAGCGCCCGGCTATGCCGCTCCCGGTGCGGACCCGGGCATGGACTTCGGCCGCGCCGCGCGGGACGTCCGCGACCGGGCGCAGGATATCGAAGCGCGCATCGCGCGCATGGAGTCCCACGTGACCTCTCGTGAATTCGACTTCGACCGCCGCCTCGCCGCTTCGAAGCGGCGAAAGGACGACGCATGATGGGCCTGCTCACCGCACTGGTCATGGCCGGGGCCACCATCGTCGGCCTGGTCGTGCTTGGCGTCATCTTCCTCCTCGGCATCCGCCTGCTGCGCCCGGGCACGGCCAGGCCACGCGGCGGCGACGCCGAAGAGGCGCAGCTGCTCCAGGAAATCCACCGCAGCCTCACCCGCCTGGAGGAACGCGTCGAAACCCTGGAAACCCTCGTGCTCGACGCCAGGCCAGGGAGGCGCGGCACGCCCTCCATGGAGGACGAGCGATGAAACACTACAGCGAACTGCGCCTGCGCGAACTCTACCGTTCCCGCTCGGGCATGCTCCTTGGCGTGTGCAAGGGACTGGCGAACTTCCTGGACGTCCCGGTCTTCTGGATGCGGGTCCTCATCCTCGTGCTCACGCCCTTCACCGGCGTCTGGCCCATGGTCGCGGCCTATCTGATCGCCGGTTTCGTCATCAAGCCCGAGCCGGTCCTGCCCCCGAACAACGACGAGGAGCGCGTGTTCTACGACGAATACGTCGCCTCGCGAGGGAATGCCCTCTCCCGGGTCAAGCGCCGCTTCGAGCGCCTGGACAGGCGCATCCGCCGCCTGGAAGACCACGTCACCTCGCGCGAATTCGACTTCGAGCGCCGTCTGCGCAATCCCTGATTCCCGGCGTGCGCGCGCCGTAGCGTGCGCACGCCGGCAGGCCGTCTCAGCCCGCCGCCAGCGACGCGGCCAGCCGCTCGCCCAGGGCGAAAGCCCTGGCGCAGTCCCCGGGGAAAACCTCCTCGTGGCGTTTGCGCTTGGCCGCCGCGTCCCAGACCGTGGACAGGTATTTGCCGTAATCGGCAAACTGCATGGTGTCCGTGGCGAGAAGCAGCTCGCAGGCCCCGAACGTGCGTTCCAGGACCGCGCGCCCCCGCTCCATGAACACGGTGTAGCCCCACTGCCCGAGCACGGATTCCGGGACATTCATGGTGTAGACCAGGGCCGTCCTGATCTTGCGCGAAAAGAGCGACGCGTAGCCCGGAGTGTAGGTCAGGAAGGGAAAGCACAGGCGCTCGAAGAACGAGCGCATTTCGCCCGTTTCCGCGCCGAAGTAGATCGGCGTGCCGAGGATGAGGGCATCGGCCGTGGCGGCGCGTTCGAGCACCGGAGCGAGCGCGTCCTTGACGGCGCAGCGGCCGTAGTTCTTGCCGCCGATGCGCTTGCACTCGAAACAGCTGATGCAGCCTTTGAAGTCCAGGTCGTAGAGATGGACGAGTTCCGTTTCCGCGCCCTTGCCGGCCGCCCCTTCCAGGGCCTTGCCGAGCAGTGTGGCGGTGTTCCATTTCTTCCGGGGACTGCCGTTTATGGCCATAATCCGCATGGGTATCCTCCTTTGCGAAGTCTTCCCCATACGTCCATCCCACGCCCCGGACAATCAGGCACAAATAGGAAACACAGTCACCGAACCGTGCCCCCCTTCGGGGAGGTCCAGGAGGGGATCATCCCCTCCTGGACGCGGGAGGCATCTTCCATCTGCTCTCCCCTTCCCCTACCCGACCACAGCGACGCCGTCCTCGCCGTCGAGTTCGGACACGGCCACGTCCACGTGCTCGCCGGGTTCGGTATGCACGCGTTTGCCGACGTAATCGGCCTGGATGGGCAGTTCGCGGTGGCCGCGGCGGTCGATGAGCACGAGCAGTTCCACGCGCTTGGGCCGGCCGTAGTCGAGGAGCGCTTCCAGGGCGGCGCGGATGGTGCGGCCGGAAAAGAGCACGTCGTCCACGAGCACGACGTTTTTCTCGGCCAGGGAGAACGGAATGTGCGACGGCCCCACCTGCGGCTGCACTTCGCGGTTGGTCCAGTCGTCGCGGTAGAGGTTGATGTCGAGCTTGCCGAGCGGCACGTCGCAGCCGGCGCGCCCGTCGATAAGGGCTTTGAGCCGCGTGGCCAGCTCCGCCCCGCGCCGCTGGATGCCCACGAGCGCCAGGCCGCAGCCCGGATCGTGGTGTTCGATGATTTCGAAGGCCAGCCGCTCCAGAGTGCGGCGCACCTCGCCTGCGGTCATGATTTTTTTCTGTTTTGTCACGGCAGTCCTCACGTCGCTTTTCCCGCGCATACCGCAAAGGCGCCCGGCCTGGCAATGTCCGGCGCTCCCGCGCAACCTGTCATTTGACTTTCCGATCGCTCGTGCTTAGTTGCATCGAACGAGCTTGTCCCAGGAGGTTTCCATGGTCGAATTGACGGAAAGCGCAAAGACCCAGCTCGACGGGTATTTTGCGGAAAAAGAAAAAAGCCCCATCCGGATTTATCTTTCGTCCGGCGGCTGAGCTGGCCCGAGGCTGGCGCTGGCTCTGGATGAGCCGCGCGATACGGACGAGGTGCTCGATGTTTCCGGTTACACCTTTGTCGTAGAAAAAGAACTGCTTGAAAAGGCCGCTCCCATGAAGGTCGACATGACGTACATGGGCTTTGCGGTCACCTCGAACCTGGAACTCGGCGGCGCTGGCGGATCCTGCGGCGGCTCCTGTTCCGGCGGTTCCTGCTCCACGTCCTAGACTCCGTCGAAACCATAGGGAATCACCGAAGATTCGCCAGCCGTCCATCGGGCGGGCTTATTTGACAAGCCAATCTTCGGTGATTACCCCTTTGGCAACTCTCGCCTGGAGGATTGCTATGGTTTCCATGACGGACACGGCTCGCGCCGAACTCGACAACTATTTTGCCGACAAGCAAAGAGCGCCCATTCGCGTCTACCTCAACAAGGGCGGCTGCTGCGGCCCGTCCCTGACGCTGGCTCTGGATGAACCTCGCGAAAACGACGATGTTTTCGACGTGAACGGCTACACGTTCGTGGTGGAGAAGGAACTCATGGCCATGGCCAGCCCCATCACGGTGGACATGACCGACTACGGCTTCAGCGTGGGCTCGAGCCTCCAGCTCGGCGGCGGCTCCTGCGGGAGCGGCTCCTGCGGCGGCGGCTCTTGCGGCGGTTCCTGCTCCTAGTCCCGATGCATGCGCCTTTTCCAGGACCGGCCCAGGCCGGTCCTTTTTTTTGCCTGATTGACAGTCCGTCCGGCCGTCCGTAAAAATCCCCCATGGATATTCGCGAAGACGATCTCTTCAGCCTGTCCCCGGCGGCCAGCGCCGCGCTTGCCGCCCTTTTCGCCGGCGCGGTCCGGCCGTGCCTGCGCGTGTTCCTGTCGTTTTTAAGCGACGACGGCCCGCGCCTGGAACTCGCCGCAGCCGAACCGGAAGCCGAAGACGTCTCCTTTACCCGGGACGGCTGGCGCATCGTCGTCAACCGCCAGCTTTTCCAACAGGCCGCCCCCCTGGCCGTGGACTGCGGGGAGCAAGGGTTCGCCATCGCCTCGAGCCTCGACTTCTCCGAAGCCGGCGGCAATTGCGGCGGCACTTGCTCCCACTGATCCGCCCGCCGCATTTCCCAAGCGCTCGCCGCCAGCCTGACACAGCACGGTCCCGACCTTTCGTCGCCATGCGACCGCGCCCTTTTTCGTCGCGGCCTGCGAACGACCCGCCGATTTTTTTGGTATCTTCTTAATCGGCATACCCTTTCCACCCGGTATTTTAGCTCCTCATTTATTTGGTGTTTTTCCCAAGCAATTGCGCCCCGCCGTGTCCTCGAGGCAGTTTTATCCTGTCAAATCGGCTGGTTTTCACCACGGAATCCCGTCCAACGCCTTGCAAATGCTCGCGCGTTTACCTACTATCAGGTCCGGTTGGCGCTACCCCAAGGAGACACGCATGCCCGGCAAGATTCTCATCGTCGATGATGAGGTGCATATCCGCATGCTCCTGGAGCAGACGCTCGAGGAACTGGAAGAGGATCACGGCGTGACCATTCTTTCCGCCCAAAACGGCGAGGAGGGGTTGGCGCTCATCCGTTCCGAAAAACCCGACGTCGTGTTCCTGGACATCATGATGCCCAAGCTCAATGGCTACGAGGTCTGCCAACACGTCAAGGAAGACCCGTCCATCACCGGCATCGGCATCGTGCTCCTGACCGCCAAGGGACAGGAAGTGGACCGCCGCCAGGGACTCGACCTGGGAGCGGCCAGGTACATGACCAAACCCTTTGATCCCGACGAAGTCCTGCGCGTGGCCAGGGAACTGCTGGGCATCGCCGATTGACCGGCGAGGCGCCGACGTCCATGGTTCCGCTGCGCCGCCTGCTCAAGAAAAAGGTCATCTCCCCCTTGCTGGAAAGCGCCGCGTGCTTTCTCGGCCCACTTTGGCGCGTGAGCGTCCGGGAAACCGGCGCGCCGCCGCCCGGCAGCTGCCATAGCGAGGCACTCCGCCTCGACGGCGACCTCATCGGCTATCTCGACTGCGCGCCCGCGGCGGGCGCAAACGCCGGATGTCCCGCGCGCGACATTGCCGCCGTGGCGCGGTTCACGGCCGACATGCTCGAGCACGCCATCGCGGGCGAAGCCGCCAAGCGCAGCCTGGCCACGGAACTGCTCGGCAAATATCGCGAAGTCTCCCTGCTCCACCGGGCGACGCTCGGACTCAACGGTTCCTTGCGTCCGCGCGATGTGGCCCAGGCCCTGCTTGCGGAATGCCGCCGCGGCGAGCTTCCCGCAGAAGTCGGCATGGTCTTCCTGCGACCGCCCGAAGCAAACGAATACGTTCCTTTTTACGCCGATGGCGACGAACTCGGCCTGAACCTGGCCGCAACGGCCCATTCCACGCTTTTCGCGGAAGTGGCCCGCAGCCACAAGGGCGAAATCGTCAACGACCTGGATCGGGACCGGCGCTGGCGCGGCGAAGCCGGCGTGCGCTCCCTGCTGCTCTATCCCTTGTGCGCGGCCAACCGCTGTGTCGGCATGCTGGCGCTCGGCGCGGCATCCGCCGTGCGCTTCGAGGCCAACCACCTGCAATACGTCGGCACCCTGGCTGCCGTGGCCGGCACGGCCCTCGGCAACGCGCTGCATTTCGAGGCCGTGCAGACGCTGATCAATTCGCTCATGCAGGCGTTGGCCACGGCCATCGACGCGCGCGACCCCTACACCGCCGGCCACTCCAAACGGGTGGCCCAGCTCGGCGTGGCCCTGGCCACGGTCGTGCACCAGGACGAAAGCGCCTTCCCGGACGTGCGGTTTTCCCCCCACGACATCGAGGAACTCCTGTTCGCGGGGCTCCTGCACGACGTGGGAAAGATCGGCATCCGCGAGGAAGTGCTGACCAAGGCCACGCGCCTGTCGCACGGCGTCATGCAGGTCATCGCGCAGCGGCTGGCCCTGGAGGCCCTGGCAACGGGGAAATACGATCCCGAGGAATTCGAGCGCCTGTCGCGCATCAATGCCGGAGATGCGGTGGGACGCGACGACGCGGCCTTCGTGGCCGGACTCGGCGCGCGCAGGATCCGCGTGGGCGACCGGGAAATGCCGCTGCTAAGCGAGCAGGAAACCGCCTGCCTGCTCATCGCGCGCGGCAACCTGACCCCTGAGGAACGCCGGGAAATCGAGCGGCATCCGGCGGAATCCCACCGCATTCTGCGCCACATCCCCTTCCCGGAAAACATGTCGCGCCTGCTCGACATCATTTCCCAGCACCACGAGCGCCTGGACGGCTCGGGCTACCCCGCCGGGCTCAAGGGCGACGCCATCCTGCTGCAAAGCCGCATCATCGCCATCGTGGACATCTACGACGCCATCACCATGGCCCGCCATTACAAACCCGCCCTGCCGCGCGAAAAGGCCCTCGGCATCCTCTGGCAGGAAGCCGGGGCCGGCCGCATCGACGCCAAACTCGTGGCGCTGCTCGAAGCCAACATCGACCGCGTGGAGGCGGCCTGCCGGCTTCTCGGCGACCGTCTGGACCTGCCGGCCTTCCTGGCGAGCCGGCAGGCCTGAGGCGCGCCCCTTACGCGACGCGCCGCGGCCTCAGCCGAGTCCGGCGGCCTTCTTGTCCACCACGGCGGCCGACAGTTCGGCCTCCGCCACCAGCACGCCCTCGACGCTCGCTTCGGCGCGCATGCGGCACAGGGTCATGCGGCGCTTGAGATCGAAACAGCGCAGGGTCAGCTGGTCGCCCGGCACCACGGGCCGACGGAATTTTGCCTTTTCCACTCCCGTGAACATGAAGATGCGGTCGCCCAGGGGGCCCTCGAGGCTCTTGGAGACAAGCACGCCCCCGGCCTGCGCCAGGGCTTCGAGGATGAGCATGCCCGGCATGACGGGCGCGCCCGGGAAATGGCCCTGGAAAAAGGGCTCGTTGATGGTCACGTTCTTGATGGCGGTGATCGACTCTCCCGGGACGAACGCCGTGACGCGGTCCACCAGCAGGAAGGGGTAGCGGTGGGGCAGCAGCGCGAAAATTTCCGTGATGGCGATGGCGTCGCCAGGATTTGCCGGCATGGCGTTCTCCCTTTTGCGTGGAAAAAGGGCCGAAGCGCCAACCGCTTCGGCCCGTGGATTCTGGACTGCTAAGACGCCGCCCGGCTCCGGCAGGCGCTGCGCGCGCCGGAGGAGCGGCCCGGAAGGGCTTACTTGGCCGAGTCGAACTGCGCCCGCACCGCGGCGGTCACGTCCATCTTGGGATCATAATACGGAACGCTGCGGGCTTCGAGAATCACGGTGTAGCCGTTTTTGGACGCGTATTCCGTCACGACCTTCTGCAGGCGGGACAGCAGGGGCTGCAACACGGACTGCTGGGCCTGCTGCTCTTCCTGCTGGAGCTTGTTGCGGTCGTCGAGGTACTTGCGGGCCTTGGCCTCGAAATCGGCGGCCTTGGACTTCATGGCGTCCTGGGACAGGGCCACGCTCTTTTTCTGCAGCTCGTCCTGCATTTTCTTGAGATCGTCGCCCTGGGCGGCAATGGCCTTTTCCCGGGACTCGAAGCGGCTTTTGAGGCCGGAGAGAGCCGACTTGCCTGCGCTGGAGTTGGACAGGGCTTCATCGAGGTTGATGATGCCGATCTTGCCCTGGGCAAACGCCGCCACCGGCATGACCAAAACGGCCAAAACAATAAACGTCCGCATCAAAACGCCCATGACTCGACTCCTTGCTCGTTCCGTGTTTCGGACGGTCCTGCCGTCCGGTTGTCTAGCTTGGTGACCAGCCGGCCGCGGCACACCGGTTTTGTCGGTACGCCGCGGCCGACCTTGCGACACGCGCCCGGGCCGCCTGGCCGCGGGCCGATCCGTTCCGTTCCGTGTTTAGAAGGTCTGCCCCATGGAGAAGCCGATCTGCGACGGCTGCATGTGGTGATCCGAGGCATCGAGGCCGTAGCCGTATTCCACGCGGATGAGGCCCATCGGCGAGTACCAGCGCAGTCCCGCGCCGACGCTTTTGTAGAAGTCGAAGCTGACGTCGTCGTAATTGCGCCAGGCATTGCCGGCGTCGAAGAAGACGACGCCGAGCAGGCCGACGGACTTGCTGATGGGGAAGATGGTCTCGAAGTTGGTGAAGGCCTCGGCCTTGCCGCCGATGCGCTCGTGGGTCCAGGGGTCTTTCGGCGAGATCTTGTCCACCTCGTAGCCGCGCACGTTGTTGATGCCGCCGAGGTAGTAGCGCTCGTAGACCGGGATGTCGCCGCCGGCGTTGGGGAAGATCACACCGGCCTGGCCGCGCCAGTGAAAGACCAGGTCGAGCGGCAGCGGATAGAAGAAGTTCGAGGTGAACATCGGCTTCACGAAGGCGTCGTCGCCGCCCACGATGCCGCCGGCGTATTCCAGGGACAGGGTGTTCTTGGTGCCCTTGGTGGGCTTGGTGGCGCTGTCGATGGTGTCGCGGTCGATCTGGGCGAACACCGAACTGGCCCAGTGCCAGCCGGCCGACTGCTGGATGACACTCGAAGCGTTCCAGTTGGTGTGGTAGATGTGGTAATGATCCAGGCGGTAATCCCAGGACAGCACCGTGTATTCGCCGAGCGGATACGCGAAGCGGAGCTTGCCGCCGGAAGTCGATTTCTTGAAGTCGTCGTAGGCCTTGTAGACCTGGTAGACGTCCGCGCCTATGGCCAGGTTGGAGTCGTAGACGCGCGGGTTGGTGAACGACAGGATGCCGCGGCTGGACTTGCCGCTGAACATGCCCTGGAACTTGGCGTGGTAGCCCTTGCCGAAGAGGTTNNACGGAGCCGCCGAAGAACACGCTGTCGGAGGTCGAGTAGCCCGCGCCGAGGCTGATGGCGCCGGTGTTCTTGTCCTTGACCTTGACCTTGATGTCCACTTCGCCCGGATTGTCCGTGGGCACGGTCTCGATGTCGACCTTTTCGAAGTACTCGAGCTTGTCCAGGCGCTCGTTGGAACGGCGCAGCTTGGACCCCGAGAAGAGGTCGCCGTCGGCCAGCTTGACTTCGCGGCGCACCACGTTGTCGCGGGTCTTTTCGTTGCCCTCGATGGACACGCGGCGCACGTAGACCTTGCGGCCCTTGTTGACGACGTAGGTCAGGTCGATGACCTTGGTGTCGGGATGCTTTTGCATGTCCACGTCGGCTTCGGCGAAGGCGTAGCCGTCGTCGGCGTAGAGTTCGGCCAGGGCGTTGAGGTCGTCGCGCACCACGGACCGGTTGAAATAGCTGCCCTTGGCCGCCAGTTCGTCGAGCTTGATGCGGTCCAGGAGCTTGGGCTCGTCGTAGAGCAGGTCGCCGGAGAAGGACACGGCGCCGATCTTGTAGCGTTCGCCCTCTTCCACGCGGAAGATGACGGTGATGCCGTCGTCGCCGTAGACGACTTCGGGCTGGCCGACCTTGGCGTCCACGAAGCCGCGGTTGGCGTAGTAGGCCTCGATGGCCGCGGCGTCGCGCTCGAGCATCTCGTCCTTGAGCACGCCGGAACCGGTGATCCAGGACCAGAAGTGCCGGGTGGAGGTGGCGAGCTCGGACTCGATGTCGCCGGCCGGAATCTGCTTGGCCCCCTCGATCTTCACTTCCTTGATGTAGAGCTTCTTGGGCTCCTTGACGATGATGTTGAGCCGGGCCACGCGCGGGTCGGTCTGCTCGAGTTCGTAGGTGACCTCGGTCTTGTAGTAGCCCTTCTTGCTGTAGAGCTCGCGGATCTTGCCCAGGTCGTCGGCCAGGACCTTGAGGTTCAGGACGCCGCCGGCCTTGGTGCTCATGGCCTCCAGGATGTCGTCCTTTTTCACGTCGCCGTTGCCGGTGACGCCGATGGCCTGGATGCGCGGTTTCTCCTTGACCACGAAGGTCAGGCGCTTGCCGCCGGGGACGCTGTCCAGGCGCACCTGGACGTCGTCGAAGTAGCCCATGTCGAAGAGCTTCTTGATGTCGTCGTTGACGGCTTTGGGGTCGTAGGGTTGGTTGACCTGGCTCTTGATCTTGAGCAGCACCACTTCCTTGTCGAGGATGGAGTTGCCCTCCACGTCGACTTCGGCGATGCGGTCCGAGGAGCCCGAGGCCGAAACGAGCGGCGCGACCTTCTGGGCCAGTTCGCCCGCGGCCGCGTCCAGGCCCATGGCGTTTTTCGCCGTGGCGAAGACCGTCTGGGGCGTGCCGCCCGAGACCTTGGCCACCCGGGCGTCGAGGCTCAGGCCCTCGCCGACTTTGGAAATGGAACCGAACACGACGTAATCGGCCCGCGCCCCCGCGCCCAGCTTGCGGGCGGCGGACACGTCGGTCACGGCCTTGCCGCCCTCGGCCGAGGCGGCCACGCCGCCGGCCTTGAGCTTGTCGGCCAGCATATGCGGAAGGCTTCCCTGGACGGACTGCAAAGCGTCTCCCGCGTTGATCTCAAAGGGCAGCACCAGCACCTTGCCGGACTGGGCCAGGGCTTGGCCAGCCGCCAGGACCAGGCAGGCGGCCAGGAAAAGCCCCCTAAGACCTCGACGTTTCATTGCGCGCATAGAGTTCTCCACCCTGCAGCTCCAGTCTCCGGCCCATCCCAGCGGCCAGGTTATGGTTGTGGGTGACCACAACCAAGGTCATGCCAAGCTCGGCGTTGAGGCGGGCGAGCACGTCGCCCACTTTCGCGCCGGTGGCTTCGTCCAGATTGCCGGTGGGTTCGTCGGCCAGCAGCACCACTGGCCGTAATAGGACAGCGCGGGCGATGGCCGCCCTCTGTCTCTCTCCCCCGGAAAGCGTTGTTACCCTGTGTTCGGCCCTTTCATCAAGTCCCACAAGCGACAAAGATTCCTTTGCACGCGCAAAGGCCTCACGACGGCCTATTTTGGCAATCAGCGCCGGCATGGCCACGTTTTCCAGCGTGGTGAACTCCGGCAGAAGATGATGAAATTGAAAGACGAACCCGATTTCCCGGTTGCGCACGCGGGCCGCCTCGGCCGGGGCGAGGGAGGCCAAGTCCCTGCCGCGGAAGCGGATTTCCCCGGCCGTGGGCCGGTCCAACGCGCCGAGCAGGTGCAGCAGCGACGATTTTCCCGAGCCCGAGGCCCCGAGGATGGCCATGGAGTCCCCGGCCGGAATTTCGAAGTCGAGCCCCTTGAGGACCACCACTTCCTCGGCCGGCCCCTGGTAGACCTTGCGCAGGCCGCGCAGCGCATACAGCGGCTCAGTCATGGCGCAGCGCCTCCGTGGGCTCCAGGCGCGCGGCCTGGCGGGCCGGGTACAGCGTGGCCAGGAAACACAGCGCCAGGGCCGTCGCGCCGATGACGACGAGATCCGGCCAGTCCAGGCGCACGGGCAGGTGGTCCATGGGATAGACGTCGCCCGGAATCTTGATGAACTGGTATTTTTCCAGGGCCAGCGCCACGCCGAGCCCCAGGGCGTAGCCGAGCGCCGTCCCCACCGCGCCGATGATCGCGCCCTGGAGCATGAAGATGTTGCGGATGTTTTTTGCGGTCGCGCCCATGGACATGAGGATGGCGATGTCGCGGGTCTTTTCCATGACCAGCATGACGAGCGTGGTGATGATGGAAAAGGAGCCCACGAGCACGATCATGACGAGGATGACGAACATGGCCGTCTTTTCCAGGTGCAACGCCTTGAACAGGTTGCCGTTCATGTCGATCCAGGTGCGCACGTAGACCGGTGGTCCGCCCAGGGCCTGGCGCACCTGGCCCGCCAGGGCGTCCACGGCGTCCACGTCCGCGACCTTGAGCTCGATGCCCGTGACGATGTCGCGCTTGAATCCCAGCAGTTCCTGGGCCGCGGGAATGGTGACGTAGGCCAGGGTCGAATCGTATTCGTACATGCCGGTCTTGAAAAACCCGCGCACGGCGAAGGTCTTGACCTTGGGCGAGAACCCGGCCGCGCTTTCCTTGCCCGCCGGCGACATGAGATTGAGCGTGTCGCCGAGCGACAGTCCCAGGCGGTCGGCGAGCTCCCGGCCGACGATGATGCCCGGGAAGATGCCGGGCGCACTCAGGTCGTCCAGGCTCCCGGCGGTCATTTCCCCGGGCAGCGCCAGCACCTTGCCCGCCGAGGCCGGGTCCACGCCGCGCAGCACCACGCCCTTGACCCCGCGCGGGCTCGACAGCATGACTTCCGTGTACACGAAGGGCGTGGCTCCGAGCACGCCGGGCACGGCCTCGGCCTTGGCCATGTCGCCCCGGTAGTCGTGGATCGCCCCGCCGGCCACGGCCGCGACCATATGGGCGTTGATGCCGAGGATCTTGTCGCGAAGTTCGGTGGAAAAGCCCTGCATGACCCCCACCACCACGATCAGCGACGCGACGCCAAGCCCCACCCCGAGCACGGAGATGAGCGAAATGACCGAGATGAAGGCCTGCTTCTGACGGGCCAGGAGGTAGCGTTTGGCGATGAAGTATTCGAAGCTCATGAACCCGGCGCGCCCTCGGGGCGCAACAGCGGAAACAGGATCACCTCGCGGATGGAGGCCTGGTCGGTGAGCAGCATGACGAGCCTGTCGATGCCGATGCCCTCCCCCGCCGCCGGCGGCATGCCGTACTCCAGGGCCCGGACGTAGTCGTCGTCCATCTGGTGGGCCTCGTCGTCGCCGGCTTCCTTCTCGCGGACCTGCTCCTCGAAGCGCAGGCGCTGGTCCACGGGGTCGTTGAGCTCGGAAAAGGCGTTGGCCATCTCGCG
>DQED01000137.1:554-3382 GCA_003525525.1 Desulfovibrio sp. | reverse complement strand
CGCCGCCACGCGCGCGGCCGTGCGCCGCGAATCCGCCGCCATCCACGAGGCGTTCACGCGGCGCTACAAATCCGCCTGCTGCCGGGTGCTCACCAAGCCGGTCAAGGACGACAAGGCGGCCCACAGCGCGCAGTGCGCGGAGCTTACGGGCTACGGCGCGCAANNCTCGCCGTGCGCGCCGTCCTGCGCCTGCGCCCGGAACTGCTCGACTGCCCGGAAGCGGACCTCGGCGGCCAGGGCCGCCTGTGCGGCCGCATCAAGTGGCTGCTGTCCTTTTTCTGCCGCTGACTTGGTTCCTCTGTCGGCCCTCCGTAGCGGTTCCGGGCGACCGGCAACGTCCACCGGGCGAAAAGGATCACCGTCTGTCCTTCGCAAAATCCATATTTGACAACAGAGTGTTCCGTCTGTATTTGTCATAATTCGACAGCAATTACTATTGCACCCCAACCGAAAAACCGACATCGCCATTATACAGACGGACGCGATGGACAACGACAAAAAGAACTTCGACGTCTTCATCAGCTTCAAAAGTGAAGATGAAAAATATGCCCGCAAAGTCTACGACTTTTTGAAACACCACGGCTTTATGCCGTTTTTCAGCACACTCTCCGTCAGTTACGTTGGCGATTCGCAGTATCTCAAATCCATCGCCGACGCCATAGATCAGTGCCGCCACATGATCGTGGTCGCGTCGGAACCTGAACATATCCGCTCCCCCTGGGTCGAATACGAATGGGGGATATTCATCGCCCGCCGCAACGACAGGAAGACGGACGGCAATCTGCTCACGGTCCTTGCCGGGGACATGCGCATCGCCGATCTTCCCAACGTCCTGCTTCCCTTTCAGTCCCTCCCGCTCTCGGATGCCGGGTTGCAGGAACTGCTGCAATATCTCGGCTACCAGCCTGACTTGACGGCCGCCCCCCCCAGGCGCATGCACGCCACACCGCTTTGGACGTTCGCCGTATTGTTCCTCGCACTCTGTTTGGCTGTCCCCGCCGGCTTGTACCTCTACGAAAAAATACTCGCACCCGGGCCGACGCCCACGCCCGTTCCACCAACGGCGCAGCGCCCCCCCCAAAAAGACGCCGCCAAGGCTCGGGCATCCGCGCAGACCGACATCCCCGCTCCCGTGCGGGAGGCTTCCCCCGCGGCGGTCGTCAAAGACACTCCGGCACATGACGCGATGCAAGCCAAAGCCCCCCAATCCCAAGCACCGCAGCCCGCGGCTTCGACGCAACCCCAAACGCCCGTCCCCGCCCCTCCAGAGACCAAGGCATGGACGGAGCCGCTGACCGGCATGCAGTTCGTCTGGATTCCCGGCGACTGCTATCCCATGGGCAATCCGCTCAGCAAGGAACACTGGCGCGGCGACGAAGGCCCCGTCCACGAGGTCTGCGTGAATGGCTTTTGGATGTCCAAACGGGAAGTGACGCGGGAACAATTCGCCAAGTTCGTGACAGCGACCGGCTATCGAACAGTGGCGGAGAAACAGGGCTGGAGCCTCACGTACAACGGCAAATGGAAGAAAGTGCCCAACGTGACCTGGAAAAATCCGGGCTTTCCCCAAACGGACCGCCATCCCGTCGTCCATGTCGCCAAGGTCGACGCCCAGGCCATGCTGCGCTGGCTTTCGACCTCAGGCTCCGGGACGTTTCATCTGCCCACGGAAGCGCAATGGGAATACGCCTGCCGCGGCAAATCCTACGTGTTTCGCCCCTGGAACGACGAAGCCCCCCAGGCCTGTCAATACGCCAACATCTATGACCGCGCGGGACAAGGCGAGATCCAGTACCCATGGGAGCCATTCCCTTGCGACGACCACGCCGTACGCACAGCGCCGGTCGCGCAATACAAGGCCAATCCCTTCGGCCTCGACGACATGCTCGGCAACGTCTGGGAGTGGACCGACGACCGTCATGGTTGGTATGATCCCGCAAAACGAGACAACCCCCTGGCCACGACCGGCGACGGCTACGTCATACGCGGCGGAGGCTGGAACAGCGGGCAGGACATGAGCTGCGTACGACGCGAAAACCTGGGCATGGACTCCATCCGGGCGGACAACCTCGGCCTGCGCCTCATCCGCAAAGCCCCCTGACCGGTACGCTTCGATCCTGTCGCGGCCTCGTCCGCGCGCTCTCCCGTTATACTCCACGAAAAGGAATCCTCACCATGCCTCGTTCCGTCCGTCTTTCCCTGTTCCTGTTTTTTTGTCTGCTGTGGGCCGCGCCGTCCCCGGCCCAGTCCCTCTCCCCCGAAGCCCGGCGCGATTTGTCCGTCCTGGCCACCGTCTATCCCGGCGTACTGCGCGCCATCGAAGTCGGACCGGGGGGACGCGCGACGGTCGTGCTCGCCGACGGCGCGCGCCTGCCCTACGACGACGGCCGGGCCCGCACCCCCGAAACGTCGGAGGACGACCCCGACCTCAAGACCATGCTCGCCCAGCCCTACCCCCTGGGGCCGGTCACGGCCGAGCCGCCGCTGTGGTTCTCGCCCGGCCGCCAGCGCGTGCAGGCGTTTTTCTTCGCCCTCTACGGCCACGACCAGGCCGCCGTGCGTTCGTCCCTGAAGCCGGTGCGCTTTTTCAACCAGTCCATCCCCTTCAACACCCGCCAGGGCGCGGCCGACGCCTTTTCTCGCGTGGCCGCGCGCCTGGAGACGCTCGCCGCCGCCGATCCCGGCATCCGCAAGTTCCTGCTCCCGGCCTCGGGCGGCATGGTCTGGCGCGTGATCGCCGGCACGGACCGGCTCTCGGCCCACAGCTTCGCCGCGGCCGTGGACGTGAGCCCCCGGGGCAACCCGTACTGGCGCAACCTGCCGCGCGG
>DQED01000137.1:0-461 GCA_003525525.1 Desulfovibrio sp. | reverse complement strand
ATGCACTTCGAGTACCGGCCGGAACTGATCCTGCTGGCGCGGCTGGCGCGGGGCGAAACGCCGCCGCTGGCGTCCGTCGACGGGCTGCTGCGTCCGGCGCGCTGAGCGTTTTCCGCACACCGGGGAAGCATCGTCGGATCGCCGGCCTGTCACAGGTGCGACACACTGCATACTTTTTTTTAATTCATATCCTCTACTTCCCCTCCCACATCACCCTCGTAACACCCTTGAATCACGTGAAAATTTTGGCAAACCCCATTGACGTCGCGTGCAAGGCGTGATTTACTGCGACAGGGAACACGAAATCCGGCTGGCAGATTTTTGATCGCCTGCACCGGGTCGGCGGACATAGCGTCGGCCGCCCCGATGCGCGTGTACGAGGGATGGAGGCGACAGGCCCGATACGTCATGGCGGCGGGCATGTCCTTTTTGAAAACAAAGGAGGACGTTTATGAACTTTT
>DQED01000145.1 GCA_003525525.1 Desulfovibrio sp. | reverse complement strand
CGGGCCATGCCGCGCACGCCCACGTCCACGGCGGCGACGAGGAGGCTTGCGCCCCTGGTCGCGAGCTTGAGGTCGTTGACGCGCACCACCTTGGCCCCGTCCACGTCCACGATCTGGCGGTCCAGGATGTCGCGGCGCAGCCGGATGTCCGGCGCGGCGTCGGCATGCGCGTCGGCGTGGCCGGCGGCGTCGGGGTCGGCCGAGACCACGACCGGGGTGAAGAGGTTGACGGCCCGCCAGGGGATGAAGCGCCGTTCCCCCTGCGCGCGGATGAAAAGCCCGGACACCACGGGCAGGGTCTCGCCCGGGACCAGGCGCAAATCGTCCAGGCGGCCGAGCGTCGCGCCGGACGGATCGATGACGGGGCGCCCCAGCACGGCGCTGACGTAGAGTTCGCTCATGGCAAGCCTCCCCTGCTTCGGACGCCGCGAAAGGGCCGCGCGCGGCCGGTTCGGGCGTCCATGTGGGCAACCGCCGCCGCGCGGGCGCGGCGGGAGCACATGGAACACTCGGGAAAAACGCGAATCAGGCGGCAGGGCCGCCGGGTTCTACGACGCGGGCAGGGGGCTTGATGACGGAGGTTCCGGGGCGTTTGTCGCGCGCGCGGCGCAGTACCGGCGCGGACACGAAAAAGCACTCGCCGCCGCAAGGGTGCGACAGGCGTTCGGAAGGGGTCGCGAGGCGACGCTGTGGGACCGGATGAAGGGCGTGTTCATCGGGCGCCTCCTTTTCTGCCGCCGCCTGACCGGCGGGCTGGCGGAGGCGACCCGTCTCCGCAGGGGGAGAGGGACGTCGGCGCAGGCCTTTTGGGCAGGGGCGCTATCTCAAAAGCACGTGCAAAACCGCTTGGTTTTCGCGACAACTACTGTACGGATCGTCCATTTTTTCCTCAAAAGGGTTTTCGTGGTCGTTCGGCTTTAAGCCCGCCGGGCCGCCTTGTCAACCGGCCCGGGAGCCGACGGCCGCTATCGCCGCATTGCCCACGGAGGACGCGGCGTCGCTGTTGTCGCCGCCGCCGGACGCGCTCTGTTGCCGCGCGGCCATGGCGTATTCGTTTTGCGCTTGCATCAATTGCGTCTGCAACAGCATCAACTGCGCCTGCTTCTGCTCCGCAGGGAGATCGCGGCCTTGCAGTTCCTGGACCCGGCGCATCAGCTCCCGGATACGCTCCTTGAGCTTCCTGGCCTTGTTGCCGCTCTCGCCGGAGGCTTTCTGCGACGCGCCTTTCGACGCCTTGCCCGCGGACATGCCGTGTCCCTGCACGGCCTCGCCCGGAGCTGCGCCCGCCGCGGCCGCGGAAAGGGCCTTGCCCGCGTCGGAAAGGGTCACGCTGTCGCGCGCGGCCTCCGACGGCGTGTCCGTCTCCGCCTGCGCAGCGGCGGAAGCGTTATCGGACAACCTGATCGCCGTCAGGGACGTCGCCATGTCGCCGGATGCGGAAAGGGCGTGCAAAGCGTTCATGCCGGCCTCCTTGCCGGCCTGCTTATCGGCTTTTCCGCACAAAAACTTAAGCGGCAACGTAACGGAAAACTTCTTTTCCCGCCCAAAACGCGCTACGCGCAGGCGCAGCGGCCGTCGCCCGACCGGCCGAGCAGGCGGCCGGCGGCGTCCTTGTCCAGGGGGCGCGAGAACATGAACCCCTGCGCCTTGTCGCAGGCGCACCGGCGCAGCCGGTCGAGCTGGTCCTCGCGCTCCACGCCCTCGGCGATGACGGTAAGGCCCAGGCTTCGCGCCAGGGAGATGATGGACTTGACGATTTCCTGGCTCTCGCCCTCGCAGTCCTCGCCGCTGATGAACGAGCGGTCGATCTTGAGGTGGTCGATGGGCAGCTGGCGCAGGTAGGACAGGGAGGAATAGCCCGTGCCGAAGTCGTCGATGGCGATCTTGACGCCAAGGGCCTTGAGCCGCGACAACTCCTTGGCCGTATGCCGGGCGTCGTGCATGAGCACGGATTCGGTGATCTCGAGCTTGAGGCACTCCGGCGGCAGGCCGGTGTCCGCGAGCACCTGCGCCACGTGCTCCACCAGCCCGTCCTTCACGAACTGGCGGCAGGAGACGTTGACGCTGACCGAGAGCCCGTGCGCGGCGGGATAGTCGCGCTGCCAGTCGCGCAGCTGCCGGCAGGCCTCGGCGATGACGAAGCGCCCGAGCGGCAGGATGAGCCCGGTTTCCTCGGCCAGGGGGATGAACTGCGCCGGCGGCACCAGCCCCCGGGTCGGGTGGTCCCAGCGCACGAGGGCCTCGAACCCCTCGATGCCGCCGTGCTGCACGTCCACGATGGGCTGGTAGTGGAGCAGGAGCTCGCCGACGGCCAGGGCCTGGCGCAAATCGGCCTCCAGGTTGATGGCCTCGAGGATCTCCTCGTGCATCTTGCGGTCGAAGATCATGGACGTCCGGCCCTGCTCCTTGGCGCGGTACATGGCGATGTCCGCGTCGCGCAGGATGTCCTCGGCCGAGGCGTAGCCGCGGGTGCGCAGCACGATGCCGATGCTCGCACCCGGGGTGACGACGGAGCCGCACAGGGTATAAGGCTGGGCCAGGACCGCGCTGATGCGGTCCACCACGGCCATGACTTCCTTTTTGGATTTGAGTTCTTCCAGGATGACGGCGAACTCGTCCCCGCCGAGCCGGGCCACGGTGTCCATGCCGCGCACGCAGCGGCCCAGCCGCTGCGCCACCTCGACCAGCAGCGCGTCCCCGGCCTGGTGGCCCAGGGTGTCGTTGATGCCCTTGAACTTGTTGAGATCGATCATGAGCACGGCGTACTGGTAGTCGTCGCGGCGGGCGGCGCGGGTGAGCGCCCGCTCCAGGCGGTCGGCGAACAGGCTGCGGTTGGGCAGGCCCGTCAGGGCGTCGTGGAAGGCCTGGTGGGTGATCTGCGCCTCGAAGGCCTTGCGCTCGGAAATATCCTGGTAGATGTAGACGATGCCCTGGGTCGTGCCCTGGATCACGATGGGGAAGCCGATCATGGACACGGGCAGCAGCCGGCCGTCGCGGTGGCGGCGCATGGTCTCGCGCTCCACGGACTTGCCGGACAGAATCGCGCCGCGCGCGTTCTCGCATTCCGTGAGCAGGCTCTCGGGCACGATGAAGGCGCGCATGCCGTAGCCCTTGATATCCGCCGCGCGGAAGCCGAACAGGCCCTCGAAGGCCGCGTTGACGTCCACGATGTTGCGGCGCATGTCGATCAGCGAAATGGCCTGGGGCGAATTGGCGAACAGCTGCGAGAAATAGGCGCGCTGGGCCGCGAGCGCCTCCTCGGCGCGCTTGCGGTCGGTGATGTCCACCACCGTGCCTTCGTAATAGAGCGGCCGGCCGGCGGTGTCGCGCACGACCCGGGCGTTTTCGGAAATCCAGATGACCGTGCCGTCCTTCTTGCGGATCTCGGACTCGAAATCGCGCACCTGGTCGTGGGCGGCGAGCTCGCGCACGAAGTCGTCGCGCCGGGTCGGCACGACGTAGAGCTGGTTTTTGATGTCGCGGAAATGCCCGGTCATCTCGGCCACGGCGTCGAAGCCGTAGATGCGGGCCAGGGTGCCGTTGACTTCCAGGTAGCGGCCTTCGGGCGTGGTCTGGAAGATGCCTTCCACGGCGTTTTCGAAGATGGAGCGGTACTTGCGCTCGGCGGCGCGCAGCTGCTCCTCGGCGCGGCGGCGGCTGGAAATGTCGCGAAAGAGCATGCAGGTGACCGGCTTGCCGGCGTTTGCGCCCACCACGAACTGGGAGACGCTCACGTCCGCCACGTCGCCTTCGCCGGCGCTCCAGCGGGTCTGGCGCAAAAACGCCGCGCCGGAGAGGCTCCAGACCTCGCCGTCCTCGCCCGTGCGGCTCTCCACCGGGCGCACCACCGCGCGCAGATCCTCGCCCACGACCTCTCCCGCCTCCACGCCGAAAAGCGCCTCGAAGGCCGCGTTGACGGCCAGCACGGCGCCGTCGGCGTCGCGCAGCACCGCGGCGTTGGGGGAACATTGGAACACGCGACGAAAGGCGTCGTCAGGAACATCGGGGAAAACGCCAGGGGAATCGATAGCCATATTTCGCCTCTGGAAAGATTCCCGATGCTTTGCAGCATGCGCACGCCGTTGTCAACCTATTGGAATCAAACGACTAAACAATAAATTCGCGTGACCGTGTTACATTTTAGTCAATAATCCCGTCTCGTTGACGGTTCCAAGGGCAGCCGGGAACGCTCCGGGCCGGCAAAAGGGGAAATCGGCGTTGACGGATGAAAATCCAGGGGTATAATTACAATACTGCGGGTCTCTCCTCCGGGGAGGACAGGACCGTCGCAGCGTCCGGGACGGCGTTCTTCCACCGGCCCGGCGGCGTAAAAACATGAAAGGAGGTATTATGAAAATGCAACGCATCGCTTCGATGTTCGTCCTCGCTTTCCTGCTCCCTGTCTTTGTCCTTGCATTCTCCGGCGTTGCCCGGGCCCAGGCAATGCCGCAAAACGCCATGACGTCGCAACAGAAGGCCATCCTGGCCGAAACCTGGACGCTGACGCCCCAACGGACGGCCAAGGCGGGATTCACGGGCCTGCCGCTTCGCAACTGCGAGGGCCTCTACTGCGGCGTGCTGGGCAAGATGGCCCTCGGCGCCCAGATCGACATCCTGATCGACGACCGCGAAGGCTGGGCGCTGGCGCATGTGCCGAGCCTCAACCTCTACGGCTGGGTCAACACGCACAACATCTACTGACCCGCGATACGGATACGGCTCCCGGGGCCGGCCGGCGCGCGAAGCGTCCGGCCGGCCCCTTCGTTTCGCCGCGCCCGGCCCTATTTGACCCCTTGCCGGTTTTGGCCTATTTTTTTTGTTTCTTGCGGCCATGCCGGCCGCAAGAACCCACCCACAACGAGGTCCAGCCATGACCGCACCCGACGCGGACGAAAAGGACAAATCCGGCCCGGCCGCGGGCCGCGATTTCATACGCCAGATCATCGACGAAGACATGAAAACCGGCAAATGGAACGGACGCGTCCACACCCGTTTCCCGCCGGAACCCAACGGCTACCTGCACATCGGCCACGCCAAGTCCATCTGCCTCAATTTCGGCCTGGCCAGGGAATTCGGCGGCCAGTGCAACCTGCGCTTCGACGACACCAATCCGGCCAAGGAAGAGGTGGAATACGTCGATTCCATCCAGGAAGACGTGCGCTGGCTCGGATTTACCTGGGACGACCGGATGTTCTACGCCTCGAACTATTTCGACCGGCTCTACGCCTTCGCCGAGACGCTCATCGAAAAGGGCCTGGCCTACGTGGACGACCTGTCCCAGGAGGAAATCCGCGCCTACCGCGGCACCCTGACCGAGCCCGGCAAGGACAGCCCGTACCGGGGCCGGTCCGTCGCGGAGAACCTGGATCTTTTCCGCCGCATGCGCGCCGGCGAGTTCCCGGACGGGGCCAAGGTGCTGCGCGCGAAAATCGACATGCAAAGCCCCAACGTCGTGCTGCGCGACCCGGTCCTCTACCGCATCAAGCACGTGGAGCACCACCGCACGGGCGACGCCTGGTGCGTCTACCCCATGTACGACTACACGCACTGCATCTCGGACTCCCTCGAGGGCATCACCCACTCCATCTGCTCGCTGGAATTCGAGAACAACCGGCCGCTCTACGACTGGGTCCTCGACAACCTGCCCGTGCCCTGCCACCCGCAGCAGATCGAGTTCGCGCGCCTGAACCTCTCCTATACGGTCTTAAGCAAGCGCAAGCTCATCCAGCTCGTGACGCAAAAGGTCGTCTCCGGCTGGGACGACCCGCGCCTGCCGACCCTGAGCGGCATCCGCCGCCGCGGCTACACCCCCGAGGCCATCCGCGACTTCTGCGAGCGCATCGGCATCTCCAAGGCCGAGAACATGGTGGACATGGCCCTGCTCGAGCACTGCCTGCGCGAGGACCTCAACCGCAGCGCCAAGCGCGTCATGGCGGTGCTTAGGCCGCTCAAGGTCGTCATCGAGAACTACCCCGAGGGGCAGGTGGAGGAGATCGATTTCCCCTACCACCCCGAGGACGCCTCGCTGGGGTCGCGCAAGGTGCCTTTTACGCGGGAAATCTACGTCGAGCGCGACGACTTCATGGAAACGCCGGCGAAGAAGTGGTTCCGCCTCGCCCCCGGCGCCGAGGTGCGGCTGCGCTACGCCTACTACGTGACCTGCACGGACGTCGTGAAGGACCCGGCCACGGGCGAGGTGACCGAGCTGCGCTGCGTCCACGACCCGGCCACCAAGGGCGGCTGGTCGTCCGACGGGCGCAAGGTCAAGGGCACGCTCCACTGGGTGTCGGCCGCCCATGCCGTGCCGGCCGAAGTGCGGCTCTACGACCGGCTCTTCACCAAGGAAAACCCCGCCGAAGGCAAGGGCGACTTCATGGAGGCCCTCAACCCCGCCTCCCTGGAAGTCATCCCCGAGGCCCTCGTCGAACCGAGCCTGGCCGCGCTCCCCGTGGGCGAGCGCGTCCAGTTCGAACGCCTGGGCTACTTCTGCGTGGACAAGGACTCCACGCCGCAAAAGCGCGTCTTCAACCGCGCCGTGGCCCTCAAGGATTCCTGGGTCAAGGCCGGAGGCCGGTAGACCAAAGAGGGGAAGAAGGAAAAGAAACGCCTCCGGCGGCCAGGAGGGGCCGAGAGCCCCACCTGAACCACCCCGAAAGGGGGAGAGGCACGCGATGCGGCCAAAGCGGTCAAAGGTTTTGTACGCGCCCGTTGGGAGAGGAAATCCCGGCGGGCGCGTGTCTTTTTTTGGGGAGAACCGGCCGGGATCGCGGGGAAACTGCGAAGAGGCAGGCGACCTGCGCCTGTCGGCCCGCCGGCGCACCGCCCGCGCGCCGGACAAATACCAAAAGCCCCAAAAGCGGAAAAGGACTCCCGGGTCGCCATCCCTGGAGTCCTTTTCCTAAATTTGAAGTTCTTGGAGGAAGGATACCTGGCTTATAGCAAAGGGCGGGCCAACGGCGCCTGTCCGCCGCATATATTTTTTTATCGCCACATTTCAAAGTATTAGAAAGTCATTCGCCCCATACGCAGACGTCAGGCACGGGGATTTCGGTACAGGATCCTGTACCGGTCCGGCCAAGCCGGCCAGGGAGGGTACAAGCCCTTGTACCCTCCCTCTCCGGGAGGCGCGACGAGGACCCCTGCCGGACGCGCGTGGGGGCTTCCAAGCCGCGCCCGGGCGGTATATCGTGACGGCATGGGGAGACCGGGCCGTCCCGGATGTATTTTGACCCACGCGCCCGGAGGAGGGTTCGTCCATGAAGCTGTTCGCGCTGCCGCTTTTTTGCATCCTCGCCGCCGCCCTTGCGGGCTGCTCCGTCAACAGGCCGCTTACCGATTCGGAATTCCGGGGCTTTTGCTACACCACACTCGGCCGCAAGGCCTCCTGCGACACCATCATCCTGTGCGACGAATACGACACCGACGTGCTCTCGGCCAAACACGCCTCCCGGGCCGACTGCGCCAGGGGTTGCCAGACCGTCTACGACAGGCAGTACGTGCCCAACGAGTTCATCGGCTGCGGCCCGACAGTGCTTACCGCCTACAATTGGTGCGTCAAATACTGCAACACCAACTACCCGGAATGACGGACCGCTGTTTCACGCAGTGACTCCCCGGAGCCCGGGCGTTTCATGCGATCAACCGGTTCTGGCCCGGGCGGCGGGGGACACGGCATGGCGACAAGACACAACCATTTGCGATAACAAGTCTTTTTAGATAAAAACGAATTTTTCGTCGTCGGCACGATTCTTGCTTCATCCCGCATACTTCTTGGGA
Organism: Desulfovibrio sp.; assembly: GCA_003525525.1. Taxonomy (GTDB): domain Bacteria; phylum Desulfobacterota; class Desulfovibrionia; order Desulfovibrionales; family Desulfovibrionaceae; genus Solidesulfovibrio. The sequence continues at coordinate 2,651 of DQED01000145.1, read as the reverse complement.
GGAAGCATCATGTCTCTGCAAAGCGCCATGGAATTCGTCAACCGGCTCCGCGAGGATCAGGCTTTCCGCTGGGCCCTTGGAGAGTGCCGCAACAAATGGGAGCGCCGCCGCTTCATCGTCACACAGGGCTACCGGTTCACCCCGGCCGAACTCGTGTGCGCCACGAGTCCCGGCGGCAACGTCACCGACGCCCGTTCGGCGGTGATCGAACGGGTGCGCCGCCAGCAGCACGGCCACGGTTCCTACGCCTTCATGTAGCCGCCACGCCCTGTGCCCGGCCCGCCGCCGCTCGCCACGGCGCGCGGGCCTTGCGGTCTTGCGCGCTCGCCGGCTTTTTCGCCGTGCCCGGGACGCTCCGCGCCGCGACAACCAGCGCCGCGGACGGCCTCATGGACCACGCCGCGGCATTGGTTGTCGCCGGCTTCGTCTTCCTGCTCCTGTGCGGCCTCGTGACGTGGCAGCGCCTGCGCTGCCTGAAGCGGACACGCCGCGACCGGGAACTGCTGCGGGAACTCACCGCCGGGCGCGACCTGCTCGAAGCGGTGTTCGAGGCCACGAGCGACGCCATTCTGGTCCTCGACGACAAATTCCGGGTCGTTACCGCCAACCGCACCGCCGCCGCCCGTTTCGGCTGCGACATGGACGCCTTCATCGGCTGCGAGATCCTCACCCTGACCGATCCGGCCGTCGTGGAATCCCGACGCGACCGCTACCGGCTGGCCCTGGAAACAGGGCGGCCCGTCGCCTTTCGCGACGTCCGAGACGGCCGGGCCCTGGAAAACATCCTGCACCCCCTCCCGCCGGGGCCGGGAGGCACACGCAGGCTCGCCGTCTACGCCCGCGACGTCACGCGGGAGCTCGCCAGCCGCCAGATGCTCGCCGAAAGCCGGGACCGGCTGGCCAAGATCCTGCGCCTGACCCCGGCCGGCATCGCCATCGCCACCTCCCCCGACAGCCGCTACCTGGAAGTCAACGAGACCTTCCTCGCCGGAACCGGCTACACGCGCCAGGCCGTCATCGGCCGCACGCCCGAGGAGCTCGGCTTCTCCGTCGCCCCGGCCGACCGCGCACGCATCGAGCAAGCCCTCGCCCGTGAGGGGCTGATCCAGAACATCGAACTCGAATACCGCCTGCGGGATGGCGACAAGGGCACGGTGCTTTTTTCCGCGATCACGCTCGAAGCCTATGGCCAGCCCTGCATGCTGTCGGTCATCGTGGACATCAGCGCCAGAAAGGCCATGGAACAGGCCCTGCTCCTGGCCAAGGACGAGGCCGAGGCGGCCAGCCAGACCCAGTTGCGCTTCCTGTCCGTCATGAGCCACGAAGTCCGCACGCCCATGAACACCATCCTCGGCATGGTGGATTTGCTTCGCGACTCGGGCCTCTCTCCGCGCCAGGAAGCGTTCCTCGCCGCCCTGGAGCAGGCCGGGGAAGGACTGCTCGCGCTTCTTTCCGACATCCTGGACGTGTCGCGCATCCAGTCCGGCCGGCTGCGCCTGGCGCGGGAAGCCTACGATCCCCGCGCCCTGGCCCGGGAGGCCCTGGCCGCCCATGCCGGCAGGGCCGCGGCCAAGGGGCTGGCTCTTTCCCTCGTCGAAGCGCCGGACGCGCCGCAGGCCGCCATAGGCGATCCGGCGCGGATACGCCAGATCCTCGACAACCTCCTCGACAACGCCGTGAAGTTCACGCGCGTTGGCGCGGTGCGCCTGGACGTCGGCCGGGAACAGGACGCGGCCAACACGCCGCGGCTGGTTTTCGCCGTGACCGACACCGGCGTCGGCATCCCGCCGGAAAAGCAGGAGCGAATCTTCGAGCCCTTCGCCCAGGCCGACGGGGGCGCGACCTCCCGCCCCTACGGCGGCACGGGTCTGGGGCTCACCCTGAGCGCCATGCTGGCCCGGAGCATGGGCGGCCGGCTGCGGCTGGCCAGCCGTCCCGGAGAGGGCAGCGTCTTCACCGCGACCCTGCCCCTGGCCCTTCCGGACACAGCGCAGGCGGATGCGACGTTCCCTCTTTGAAGAAGCATGGACAGCAACGCATCAAAAGGATACGTTCGTAAAGAATGGCAAAACCCCTGTTGCGGAGGTTTCACAATGGCCAGAACACCATACGCCGACGAAGCGAAGCAGGAACTGCGTGAAATCGCGCGTCACGCCGGGGCGCTCCTCGACGCCACGGCAGGCGAAGCCGACGAGCGCATCAAGAAGGCCCGGGCGCAACTCGAGGAACGCCTGGCCGTGGCCAAGGGAAAATACGCGGAACTCGACGGCATTCTCGACGAAGCTCTCGGGGACGCCGCGGCCGCGGCCGACCGCGTGGTGCGCGAACGTCCCTACCACGTCATCGGCGGCGCGTTCCTGGGCGGGCTGCTGCTTGGCTGGTTCATGAGCAGGAAGTAGCGTGGCCGCACGTTCCGGCCCCCTGGCCGAACTGCTCGAGGCCGGCGCGGCCGTCGTCGGCGCGTTGGCCGACATCCTGGCCACGCGCCTGGAGCTTGCCGGCGTCGAAGCCCGGGAGGCCGCCGTACGCCTGGCCCAGCTGTGCATCCTGGCCTGTCTCGGCTGCGGCCTGTTGCTGCTCGGCCTGGGGCTGGCGCTCCTGGCCGCCGTGCTCGTCACGCCGCCCCCCTACCGGGTGCTTGCGGCCGCGTG
>DQED01000199.1:2057-4622 GCA_003525525.1 Desulfovibrio sp. | reverse complement strand
TGCACCACCGAAGCCACGCGCGCGAGCATGGGCTGGCCGAAAAACGAGAGCCAAGCCTTGTCCCGACCCATGCGGCTGGACTTGCCGCCGGCCAGGATCACGCCGAGCGGCGTCTGCGGCGCGCCGTTCACGCCACGACCCTGCCGGCGGCGTCGGTGAAGACCGTGAAACGCGCTTCGGCGTCGCGGGCGAACCCGACCAGGGTGACGCCCGCGGCCACGGCCGCGTCGTAGGCCGCGCCGGTCACGGCCGAACGGCTGACCACCATGCGAAACCCCGCGCGCAACGCCTTTTCCATCATGGAGGCCGTGACCCGGCAGGAAAGGAACAGGACCAGCCCGGCAAGGCTGACGCCCTGGCGCACGCCGTAGCCGGCCAGACGGTCAAGGCAGTTGTGGCGGCCGATATCCTCGGCCCGGGCGAGAAATTCGCCGCGTCCCGCGTCGAAAAGCGCGGCGCGGTGGAAGCAGCCCGTGCCGTCCCAGAGCCCGGGCGCGGCAATGAACCGCGTCACGAGCGCGAGGAGGTCCGGCGCGGCCACGGGCGGCGGCAAAGCCGGATCGGCGGCCGGGCGCGGGTCCGACACGGCGTCGAGGTCGAAGGTCAGGCCCTCGACCCGGCGCAGGACCGGCACGAGGCCCTGCGGCAGCATGTCCAGTGCGGCATGACCCAGGGCGAGTCCCTCGGGGTCGATGGGCGCGGCGAAAAGCGCCCGTTCCACGTGGCCGGCAAGGCGCAGCCGGACGCGGATCTCCACCGCCACATCGTCGGCAAACGGCCGCATGACGCCGTTTTTAAAGCGCCTGCAGGCGATTTCCCGGGTCAGCGCCGCCTCCACGTCAAAACCCCCAGGCCGAGAGCACCGGCCGCGTGAACCCCTGGTTGCGGGCGGCGAGGTCGAGCGGCAGCGACTCCAGGTCGTCGAGGGCCGGGAGGCTCGGCCGGTCCAGCTCCCGGAAGTCCGTGGTCTTGATGTAGTTGTTGCAGCGCAGGCAGACGTGCACGGCGTACCCGGGCTCGTCCGGGGCGGTGAAAACCTCGAGCAGCTTGTGTTCCTCCTCGCCGCAGTAGGGGCACATGAGCCGCTTGGCCCGGTATTCCAGCTGGCAAAACGAGCACGTCAGATGCCTGGCCCCGACCTTGCCGACCAGGCGCGCCATGAACGGCGGGCTGCCGCAGACCGGGCACTGGCCGAAATTCCAGGTGCGGTTGTCGGGAAAATGGGCGTAGACGGCCTCGGCCACGGCGGCCAGGCGCGGCGTCAGGGCGGCCTGGACGAGAAAGGACAGCAGGCGCGGGGCGCTTGGCGTCTTCTCGCCATAGGCGGCGAAAAAGGCGTCGTCGCCGGCCGTGAAGCGGGAAAAGGCCTTGGGCAGGTCCAGGACGCCGGCCTCCCGGTCGGCGCGGATTACGGCCATGGCCTCGGCCAGGTGGGGTTCGCTCGCTCCGACCAGGCGCGTGAGGTCGTCGAAAAACGCCGCACCCCGGGCCATGTCCAGGGGAAAGGCGTCGCGGGGGAGCATGGGCGCGCCGCGCAGCACCCGCTCGACGTCCTCCAGGTCCGAGGCGTCGATCGTCACGGTTTCTTGCGCCCGGGCCTCGAGCTGCGCCCGGGCGGCCGCGGCGACGAGGGCCAGCATGGGCGCGGGCAGCACGGTTTTCTTCGTGATGTCGGCGAGTTTTTTTTCCAGCAGCCGGCTTGCGGCGGCATGATCGAAAGGCATGCATTCTCCTTGGCGTTCCGGCCGGTGATGCGAGGCGTTGCCGGGAGCACGGTGACATTATGGTGACGTGGCAGGGAATGGCAAGAGGGCGAAGCCGGGAGCGCCCCGGCCATGCGGCTCCCCTGCCGGCATTCCCGCGCCGCCGCGCGCGCCGGCAAATCGTGACGCACGCATTGCCAGGGCTTTTCGCCCGCGTTATCCTAAAGGCAAACGATGTTCCCGACGCGGCCGCGTCGCGCCGATACGGTTTCCTTCAAGCGATGCTTGGGCCGCCTGACGGCTCCGGGATTCTCTCGCGTCCACCCCTGCTCCACTCGTGCGGGCTTTCGACAAGGAGAACCGCCATGACCGCCGAAACCGTGTTCCGCTGCCCGGCTTGCGGCGTCGTCTTCAACGCCGCCGACCTCGAGGGCAAAGTCCACTGTCCGGTGTGCGACCTCCCTTTCGGGGCGAACCACTCGCACGAACACGCCAGGGGTCCCCTGCGCGGCATCTTCACCGCCCAGGCGTTCGTGGATCCGGCGTCCGGACGCGTGGTCCGTTTCGAATACGCCTGGTTGTGGACGCTCCTGTTCGGCCCCTTGTACTTCGCCTGGCGGGGAGCCTGGCTTCATGCCGCGATCTGCCTTGCGGCGGCCGTGGCCACGGTCGGGCTGTCCTGGCTCGTCTACCCGTTCCTGGCCGCGCGGCTGTTGCGCCGGCATTACCTGTGCAGGGGGTTCGACCCGGTCTGAGGGGGAAACGCCGCGCCGCCCGTTTCGCGAAATCCGCGACGCAGACGGAAGACCGCCAGGGCGAACGCCGCGCCGAGCGTGTCCGCCAGCATGTCCTTCTGGGCGTC
>DQED01000199.1:1256-2002 GCA_003525525.1 Desulfovibrio sp. | reverse complement strand
TAGGCGCAGGCCACGGCCATGATGGAGGTCAGCCCGAACAGCAAGGCCACGGTCGGATGGGCCAGGCGCTTTCGCGTGAGCAATTCGGCCAGGGGATAGGCGTAAAACCCCACGGAGAAATGGGCGACGCGGTCGAAATGGTTGCGCGAGAAGCCGAACAGGTCCGTGACGAAGCCGAACGGCACGTTGGCGAAGGTGTAGTGGCCGCCGATGGCGTGCAGAAAAAGCCAGACGGCCATCATGGCGTAGGCCGTGTCGCTGTAGCGGAAGCGGTGATACGTGACGACCAGCAGCGCGAACATGGCCATGACCGGGATGTTTTCCGCCCACCAGACCTCCCGCGACGCCGGATGGACGGCGAGCAGGATGAAAAAGAGCGTGAAAACCGCCGCAAGGACGATCGGGAAGCGGCTTTGACCGCGTTGTCGCATCATGTTTCCACCCTCCGGCCCGCGGGACGCGCCAACGTCGCCGCCGCCCGTTTGCCGCGGGATCGTAGCGTTTTTCCCGGACAGCGTCATGGGGCTTTTCCGGGGCTGTCATGCAGGAAGCCGGGGCGCGGCCCCTTCGCATGGGCGAGCAAGGCGAACAGGAAAGCCCGATAGGGCGTGTACGGACGGGGGCAGACGGCGCGGGCGGGAGTGGGACAAACCGGCGGGAGCAAAAAAACAGCGGGCCGCGAAGCCTGACAGCTCCTTGCAGCCCGCTGCGATTTTTCTGGTACCGGGAGGGGGACTCGAACCCCC
>DQED01000199.1:0-1229 GCA_003525525.1 Desulfovibrio sp. | reverse complement strand
TCTACCAATTCCGCCATCCCGGCTCGAATTAAGAAACATAGCCGAACCCGCGCAAGCCTGTCAAATCTTTTCCCTCTTGTGCCCCCCGTCCGGAACTGGTAGCCCTCCCCTGCCCTCGCCGGCAAGGAGCGTTCCCATGATCCCCATCGGTCCCCTGGTCAACGGCGCGGCCATCGTCGCCGGCGGCCTCCTCGGCCTCGCCCTGCACGGCCGCTTTCCCGACCGCGTGCGCGCCACCATGTTCCACGCCCTGGGCCTGTCCATCCTGCTCATCGGCCTCAAAATGGCCCTGACCGGCAACGCCCCCCTGCTCGTCGTCATCAGCATGCTCGCCGGGGCCGTGGCCGGCGAACTCCTCGATATCGAACGCCTCATGGCCCGCGCCGGCGACGCCGTCAAAGCCCGCCTGCGCTCGGACAACGCGCTTTTCACCGACGGCCTCGTCAGCGCCTCGGTCATCTTCTGCACCGGCACCATGGCCATCCTGGGCTCCTTCGACGAAGCCCTCAAAAGCGATTACACGCTCCTTTTCGCCAAGGCGGCCCTCGACGGCTCCGTGGCGCTCATCCTGGCCACCACACACGGGGCCGGCGTCCTGCTCTCGAGCCTTCCCGTGGCCCTCTACGAAGGCCTGCTCGTCTACCTCGGCGCGGCCGCCCAGGGCTCTTGCACCCCGGACCGCCTGACCCAGCTCACGGCGGTCGGCGGCCTGCTCATCGTGGCCATCGGCCTCAACATGCTGGGGCTGCTCAAGATCCGCGTCGCCAACCTGCTGCCGGCCATGGTCGTGGCCGTGCTGCTCGCGCCCTATTTCACCTGACGCCGTTTTCGCCGACCTTCCTTTACGCGGCCCGCGTTTTGCCGTAAACCGATGCCGCCATGCACGAACTCTCCATCGCCCAAAGCCTGATCGCCCTCATCGAGGACGAAATGGCCAAGCACGGAAAAGAAACCCTGGTCAGCGTCAAGATCAAGCACGGACGCCTTTCCGCCGTGGTGCCCGAGGCCCTGGAAATGGGCTTCACCGCCCTGACCATGGACACCCGCCTGGCCGGGGCCAAAATCGTGCTCGAGGAAACGCCCGTGGTGCTGCGCTGCCGGGCCTGCGCCAGGGAGTTCACGCCCGAAGGGTCCTCGGCCTTCGCCCCCTGCCCGGCCTGCGGCGAGGAACTCGGCCATGCCGTGCTCTCCGGTCGCGAGCTCTACATCGAATACCTCGAACTCGAATA
>DQED01000142.1 GCA_003525525.1 Desulfovibrio sp. | reverse complement strand
ATGCAGCCGGGCCGTTTTGTTTTGGGAAAACCCCCACCAGCACCTCCCTCACTAACGAATGGCTGGGACACGCTTCGCTACAGCCGTGTGGTGCTCTGCCCGGATGGTTGAGTACAACGCGATTGCGGAAGCCGGAGCAGAGTGTGATCAACCAATGCACATGTACGCAAAGATTCGCTGCGTGGTCTTACTTACGTAGAAAAATGCGACCGTGGGAAGTGGTAAATCGAAGTGGATTTCCTCTCGCCCTAGGCAACGACTACAATCCCTCATTCCGCCCCTTTGTCCGTACGCGCTATCTGTCCGGAAAAGCGCGCCGTCAGGATCGGCCCCAGAAACGCCGTGACCACCATCAGCACGATGACGGTGTTGAGCACGGTGACGTCGATGAGGCGCTGTCCCGCACTGTTGATGCACTGGTAGGCGACCACTGCGGCCGCCAGGGTCGCCGCGACTTGCGGCAGGGTCAGGGACCAGGCGAGCAGGCGTTCGGGCCGGGTGAAGCGGTAGATGGTCCCTACGGACCATGCCGCCGCGAACTTGGCGGTAATGAGCCCACCTACGACGGCGAGCACGAGCAAGGCGTTGTGCCAGATCGTGAGCGCGAACACCTTGAGGTCGATCTGGAAACCGATGTTGAGGTAGAAAAAAGGGATGAAGAGGTACAGTCCCAGGAATTCGAGCATCTCGAAGCCTTTTGCGCGTTTGGCCACCGGCCCGATGGCGAGCCCCGCCATGAATGCGCCGACGATGGGCTCGAGATGGATGACCTCCGCGCCGAACGCGGCCAGGATCATGAGAAAAAGCACCAGGGAAAATTGCTGTTCCGCCGTCTCCTTGAATTTTGACAACAGCCAGTTGCCGAGCTTCCCGATCCCGAAGATGACGAGAGGCACGTAGATAAGGAGATATCCCAGTTGGAGCACGAGGGATTTTACGGAAAAACCGCTTTGGTGGATGGGCAGGCACACCGCCAGGACCAGCAGCGAGGCGACGTCCGTAAAGACCGTGGCGCCTGTGGTGATGACCACGGGGGCGCTGCGGGAAATGCCCATCTGCTGGGTGATGGGGAAACCCAGCAGCGTATGGGACGCGAGCAGCGAGCCGATGAGCAATGCGGCGAGCCAGGAATAGCCGAAAACGAGGCCGACGCCCATGCCCGTCAGTAAGGGCAGCATAAACGTCAGCCAGCCGAAGAGCAGCGAGCGCTTCCATATGGTTTTAAACAGCGCATGGTCGATCTCAATCCCGGCGAAAAGCATCAGCAGCAACTTGCCGACATCGGCCATGAAATTCGAGACGATGGGAGTTTCCGGGATGATCTTCAGGCCGTGCTGGCCGATGACGATGCCGGAAACAAGCAGGCCCACGACGCTCGGCAGTCCGCAACGTCTGCAAGCCATGGGCACGACAAGCAGCAAAAACAAAATGATGGCGAGCCGGGCCATGGGCGGGAAGCTTTGGAAAAACTCCGTCAGGTACGGCATCGGGAGACTCCGGAGGGATTTTCCCGGAGATTACGGGGGAATCCTCTTTTCTACAACAAGGTCCCACACGAAGGCTTCAAAAAAGAAAAACCCGGGCTCCTTTCGAAGCCCGGGAATGCAGTCTCCTGGCGGAGAGGGAGGGATTTGAACCCTCGAACAGGGTTTAAGCCCCGTTACCCGCTTAGCAGGCGAGCGCCTTCGGCCAACTCGGCCACCTCTCCGCAACACGGCTTGATAAACATTTGCCCTCCCTCGGTCAAGAAAAATTCCTCCAAGTCCTGTACTTCCTTGCGCCTAAGCCCTTTACAGAGCGCCGGCCCCCCGGCTATGTTCCGCATTCGGCATCAGCAAGCCCCCTCAAAAGGAGTCCAGGGCATGAAAAAGTTTGCGCGTATGGAGCGCCTCCCGCCATACGTCTTCGCCACCGTAAACGAGCTGAAAATGCAGATGCGGCGACGCAACGAAGACGTCATCGACCTCGGTATGGGCAACCCCGATCTGCCCACGCCCCCCCATATCGTCGAAAAACTCGTTGAAGCCGCGCAAAAGGCCGTCAACCACCGCTATTCGGCATCCCGGGGCATCAAAGGCCTGCGCAACGCCATCTCCGGATGGTACAAGCGGCGCTTCGACGTGGACATCGATCCCGAAACCGAGGCCGTCGTCACCATGGGCGCCAAGGAAGGCCTGGCTCACCTGGCCCTGGTCATGCTTTCGCCCGGCGACGTCGTCTTCGCCACGGACCCGTCCTATCCCATCCACCCCTATTCCTGCATCATCGCCGGGGCGGACGTGCGGCGCATCCCCATCAGCTGCGACCGCGATTTCATCGAGGACTTGCTTGCGGCCACCAAACAGACCTGGCCCCAGCCCAAGCTCCTCATCATCTCCTTTCCGCACAACCCGACCACGGCCACGGTCGATGTCGCCTTCTTCCAGCGCATCGTGGATTTCGCCAAGGAACACGACATCATGGTGATCCACGACTTCGCCTACGCCGACTTCGGCTTCGACGGCTACCAGCCGCCGAGCTTTTTGCAGGCCAAGGGCGCCAAGGACGTGGGCGTGGAATTCTTCTCGCTGACCAAAAGCTACTCCATGGCCGGCTGGCGCGTGGGGTTCTGCTGCGGCAACCCGGAGATGGTGCACGCCCTGACGCGCATCAAGAGCTATCTGGACTACGGCATCTTCCAGCCCATCCAGATCGCCGCGACGGTAGCCTTAAACGGTCCCCAGGAGTGCGTGCGCGAGATCATGGACGTCCACCAGGACCGCCGCGACGCGCTCATCGAAGGCCTTGCCCGGGCCGGCTGGGACGTGCCCGCGCCCAAGGCCACCATGTTCGTCTGGGCCAAGATTCCCGAGCCCTTCGCCCACCTCAAGTCCGTGGAGTTCTCCAAGCTGCTCCTGCGCGAAGCCGGCGTCGCCGTCTCGCCCGGACTGGGTTTCGGCCACTTCGGCGACGACCATGTCCGTTTCGCCCTGGTGGAAAACCGCCACCGCATCAACCAGGCCATGCGCGGCATTAAAAAGGTGCTTTCCGGATGAACGCCGTAAGCGACGCTCCCGTTCGTATCGGTTTGGCCGGATTCGGCACGGTCGGATCCGGCCTCGTGACCATTCTGGAGCGAAACGCCGACTGGATCAGGCGGCGTCTCGGGCGTGACCTTGTGCTTAAAAAAGTGCTGGTGCGCGACGTCTCCAAGCCGCGCGCCGTGGCCCTGCCCGAGGGCGTCGCCCTGACCGCCGATCCCGACGCTCTCGTCACCGACCCCGAGATCGACATCGTGGTCGAACTGATGGGCGGCATCGACGCGGCCTTTGCGCTCATCCACAAGGCGCTTCATGCCGGCAAGCACGTGGTCACGGCCAACAAGGCCCTGCTCGCGGAGCGCGGGCCGGAACTCTTCGCCCTGGCCGCGCAAAAGGGCCTGGGGCTCTACTACGAGGCCAGCTGCGCCGGGGCCATTCCCATTGTCGAAACGCTCAAGGAATCCCTGGCCGGCAACCGCATCAAGAGCATCATCGGCATTTTAAACGGCACGGCCAACTACATTCTCAGCAGCATGAGCGACAAGGGCCTGCCCTTTGCCGACGCGCTGCGCAAGGCCCAGGAACTGGGGTACGCCGAAGCCGATCCGACGCTCGACATCGAAGGCCTCGACGCCGCGCACAAGCTCATCCTGCTCATCCGCCTGGCCTACGGCCAGAACCTGCCGCTGTCGCGCCTGTTCGTGGAAGGCATCACCCGCGTGACCCCCGAAGACATCCGTTTCGCCGGCGAGTTCGGCTACACCATCAAGCTCATCGGGCAGGTCCACGAGGCCGGCGGCAAGCTCGTGGCCGGCGTGTGTCCCATGCTCGTGCATCAGGACTTCCTGCTGGCAAGCGTCAAAGGGGCCTACAACGCCGTGCGCGTGGAAGGCGACGCAGCCGGTTCGATCCTCCTGCACGGCCGGGGCGCGGGCGACCTGCCCACGGGCAGCGCCGTTCTGGCCGACATCATGGCCCTGTCCCGCGCCGGCATGACGCCCAACAACACCGGCTTTGTCACCGAGCCCCTGCCCGACGCCGATGTCCTCGACCTCGACGACGCCGTGTGCCCGCACTACATCCATTTCACGGTCAAGGACCAGGCCGGGGTCATGGCCGCCATCTCCAAGTCCATGGGCGTGCACGGCGTCAGCATCCGCCAGGCCGTGCAGAAGGGCGAGCCCGAGGACGGCTACGTGCCTATCGTCTTCCTCACCCACGAGGCCCCGGAACGCGCCATCCGCGGCGTTCTCGACGACGCCGCCGATATGGCGTTCATCAAACCGGGGACCGTGCATTTCAGGGTGCTGTAGGGACAAGGAAAAACAAAGAATGCCTCCGGCGGCCAGGAGGGGCCGAGGGCCCCTCCTGGACCACCCCGATAGGGGGGAGGCGAGGGCCGGCGCAAGCCGGTTTTTTTCGGGAAAGCGGAAAGTATGGACGGAAAAAGGATCGAGGTGGCCATTCTGGTCTTCCCGGATGTGGAGCTGCTCGATTTCTGCGGCCCCTACGAGGCGCTTTCCGCCTGCCGTCTCGATGAATCCCGGCGGCGGGAGGAGCCCTCGCCCTTTGCCTTGCGCCTTGTCGGGGCGACGCTTGATCCCGTGGGTTGCGCCAACGGCCCGCGATTCTTGCCCGATGTGACGCGCGCCGACTGCCCCGTGCCGGATGTGCTGCTTGTGCCAGGCGGCTGGGGCGTGCGCGCGGCGCTTGATGACGCGGCCCTCGTCGCCTGGATCGGGGAGACGGGGTGCAAGGCCGGGGTAGTCGCCGGCGTGTGCACGGGGTCCATGCTGCTCGGCAAGGCCGGTCTGCTCGAGGGCAGGCGCGCGACCACGCATTGGCGGTCCCTCGACTGGATGCGCGCCTCCTACCCGGGCGTCACGGTCGTTGCCGACGCGCACGTGGTGGAGGACGGCACGGTCCTGACGAGCGCCGGCATCAGCGCCGGCATCGACCTCGGCCTGCGCCTTGTCGCCCGCTTTTTCGGCGAACCCCTCGCCCTCGCTACGGCCCGCCACCTGGAGTATGCTCCCCCCGTCAACAACAAGCGGAGAGTCTCCCTCTCCCCCCTTTAAAAGTTTTTGAAGAGAGTCCAGAGAGAAACTTTTTTCAAAAAGTTTCTCTCTGGCCGCCGGAGGCATCTCTTGTCCAAATCCAAACTCATCTTCCTCATCGCCGACGGCATGGGCGATCTGCCGATCGAGGCTCTTCATGGGCGTACGCCCATGGAGGCGGCGGCCACGCCCGTCATGGACCGCTTGGCCCGGGAGGGCATGGTCGGGCTTTGCCGCACCGTGCCGCAGGGCATGGCCCCCGGTTCCGACGTGGCCAACATGTCCCTGCTCGGGTTCGACCCGGCCGCCCACCACACCGGGCGCGGGCCCATCGAGGCCGCGGCCCTGGGGCTCGCCCTGGCCGGCGACGACGTGGTTTTCCGGCTCAACACCGTGACGGTGAGCGAATTTTCCGACGACGGGATCATGCGCGATTATTCCGCCGGGCATATCGCCACGGCGGTGTCCACGCAGCTCGTGGAATCCCTGGAGCGGGAGTGCCTGCCCGAGGGGTATGCGCTTTTCCCGGGCGTGCAGTACCGCCACCTGCTCGTGGCCCGGGGCGCGGCGGACAAGGCCGAGGCCACGCTCGCCGTGCGTCCGCCCCACGACATCACCGACCAGGGCATCGCGCAGGACATGGCGCAGTTTCGTCGCGCGCCGGCCTTGTGGGACTTCGTACGCCGGGCCGCTACGGTGCTTGCCGGGTCCGCCAACACGAGCAAGGCTAACGCGGTCTGGCCCTGGGGCCAGGGCAGGGCGCTGACGCTTCCCGATTTCGCCGCGACCTTCGGCCTGCGCGGCGCGGTGGTTTCGGCCGTGGACCTGGTCAAGGGCCTGGGCCGGGCCGCGGGCATGGCCGTGCTGGACGTGCCCGGAGCCACGGGGCTCCTGGACACCAACTACGCGGGCAAGGTGGCGGCGGCGCTCGATTTTCTGAAAGAGGGCGATTTCGTCTTCGTCCACGTCGAGGCCCCTGACGAGTGCGGCCACGGCGGCGACGCGGCGGCCAAGACCGAGGCCGTGGCCCGGTTCGACGCGCAGGTGGTCGCGCCCATGGTCGCGGCGCTCGGGGACGGGGCGGCTTTCCTCATCGCCTGCGACCACCCCACGCCCGTCGCCATCCGCACGCATACCGCCGATCCCGTGCCTTTTCTTTTCTGGAAGCAGGGCGTAACCCCTTCGGGCGCGACCGCCTTCAGCGAACGGGAGGCCGCGAAAACCGGCCTTGTCGTCGTCCCGGGGCATGAACTGCTGCCAAGGGCCGCCGCCTGGGCCGCAAAGGGCGGCGACTAGGTCCGACGCATGGCGCTTTTTCTCAAACCCGAGGTTTTTCCCTCGCCCGATTCCCGGCTGCGGTTGACGGTCTCCTACGGCGAGACCGACCGCATGGGCTACGCCTATTACGGGCACTATCCGCACTGGTTCGAGCGGGGGCGCGGACATTTCATCCGCGAGCGCGGCATGAGCTACGCCGAGGTGGAAGCACGCGGCGTGTGGCTGCCCGTGCGCGATTTGGCCGTGCGCTACCTGCGCCCGGCGCGCTACGACGACGAAGTGGTGGTGCGCACGGCCGTCAGCGCCTGGGGCCGCGCCTCGATCGGTTTCGCCTACCAGCTTTACGGGCCGCCGCAGGACGGGACGCTGCTGGCCGTCGGCGAGACCCTGCACGCCTGCACGACGCCCGAGGGGCGGCCCAGGGCCGTCCCGGACTGGCTGCGCGCGCTTTTTTCCGTTTAACCTTTCCCCTTCCCCGCACGCATCATGTTCATCGACATCCATACGCACGCCTATCATCCGAAGATCGCGGACAAGGTCCTGGCCCAACTCGAAGGGCATTACGGCATCCATCCCGTGGGCACGGGCCAGATCGACGATCTGCTCGCCCGGGCGACCGCCGCGGGACTCGACAAGGTGGTGGTCCACAACGCGGCCACGGCCCCGGCGCAGGTGGTGCCGGCCAACAACTGGGCCATCCGCATCCACCGCGAAAACCCCCGGGTCATTTCCTTCGGCACGCTGCATCCGGATTTCCCGGATTTCGAGCGCGAGCTCGACCGCCTGTGGCGCAACGGCATCAAGGGCATCAAGTTCCACGCCGACTTCCAGGGCTTCCGCCTGGACGACCACAGGCTGTGGCCCATCTTCGAGGCCCTTTCCGGGCGTTTTACGGTCATGCTGCACGTGGGCGACCGGCTGCCGCCCGAGGAGAACAACTCCTGCCCGGCCAAGGTCGCGGCCATCCTGCGCGATTTCCCGCATCTCACGGTCATCGCCGCGCACATGGGCGGCTATCTGCACTGGCAGTACGTGCTCGAGCATCTGGCCGGCAAGGACGTCTACATCGACACGTCGAGCACTCTGGCGTTCATCGACGACGATACGCTCTCGCGCATCGTCGCCGCCCATCCGCGCGAGCGCATTCTTTTCGGCAGCGACTATCCGCTCTTCGACCCCGGCGAGGAGATCGCCCGTTTGCGCAAGCGCTTGGCATTGCGCGATTCCCAGCTCGAAGCCCTTCTTTCCGCCGGAAGCACACTTTTCCGATAACAAAAATGTGCATTGACTTCCCGCAGGGGCTCATGCTGGAACTACAAAGCCCCGGCGGTGCGTTGCGGGAGGTTTTCTCCCCGCCGGGCCAAGGAGTTTGCGTATGAGCATTCGTTTGCAGATATTGTGCTCCCTTGGCGTGATGTTCCTTTTAAGCTGCGTCATGTTCGTGCCCACGTGGCGCGTCTACACGGACCAGAGCGCCGACGGGGAGACCGTGGCCCTGACGAAGGCGCAACGGGATATCGTGCACCAGATCGCCAAGGATGCCGTGGTGCAGGCGCGCCGCGGCGCGTCCGGCAAGGATGCCTCCGCCTGGTCCGCGGCCTTTCGCCCCCGGTTCGAGGCTCTGGAGAGGGCCGAGGCGGCGTTGACCAAGGGCGGCGTCGTCTCCGCCGGCTCCCGCACCTACCACATCCAGGAACCCGAGGCGGGAGCAGCTGCCCTTTACGCGGACGTCAGCCGCCTGATCAAGGCTTTCGCCGCCGATGTCGATGCCTTGTCGGGCAAGGCCGACGATGCGGCCGTGGAGAAGGTCATGACCTCCTCCGAAACCCTGGCGGCGGCCTTGGACAAGGCGCTCGACGAAGTGCTGCGGGAAGACCAGGCCGACCTCGCCAGGCTCATGCTCATCGAATCCGTCTGCCTCGGTGTGGGCGTGGTGGTTTTCCTGCTGGTGCTGGCCGCCTTGGGCCGCACCCTCAAACGGCCTCTCGACCGCTTGCGCACCTTCGCCGCGGCCGTGGCCGGCGGGGATCTCAAGGCCGCGCCCGAAGGCGAGTATCCGCCCGAACTCGGGGAATTGCGCGACGCCCTGGCCCACATGGTGACGGCCATCGAAGCGAACATGGCCGAGGCCCGCAGCAAGGGCGCCGAAGCCGAACGGCATGCCGCCGAGGCCGACAAGGCCCTGGAAGCCGCCAAGGCGCAGGAGGCCCGCACCAACGAACTCCTCGCCACCCTGCACGATGCCGCCGGCAAGGCCCGCAGCGTGTCCGAATCCATGATGGATTCCTCGGGCAGCCTGCTGTCTCAGGCCGAGCAGGTGGCCGGCGGCGCCAGGCATCAACGCGACCGCATGATCGAGACCGCCACGGCCATGGAAGAGATGAACGCCACGGTGCTCGAAGTGGCCCGCAACGCCTCCTCGGCCGCGGCCAGCGCCGACGAGGCCAAGGCCAAGGCCGTCACCGGAGCCGAAGGCGTGCGCTCGGCCGTCGCCTCCATCGAAAACATCCGCCAGCGCATCCTGGAACTTCGGGAGTCCATGACGCTGCTCGGGCAGAAGGCCGACAGCATCGGCCATATCATGAACGTCATTTCCGATATCGCGGACCAGACCAACCTCCTCGCGCTCAATGCCGCCATCGAGGCCGCCCGGGCCGGCGAGGCCGGACGCGGCTTCGC